>CALJFV010000168.1 GCA_938074515.1 uncultured Flavobacteriaceae bacterium | reverse complement strand
AAAAAGCGGAGGCAAATATAATTGAAAAAGCTGCGTTCCGCAATATTTTATAAAAATTAAATAAGGTCAAATAGACTGCGTGTCGCTAAATATCTTTTGGTGTTAAAACCCTCACCAAAATCAGTGCCGATAAGTCGGCCTAAATTGCGATAACGATAGGATAAACTATCCCTTGTATTCTCTGTAGAAATAGGCGTTTGTGGCTCTTTACTGTTCGGGTCAAAGAATTGACTTTTGTAGGCAAAAACCGAAGCCAATTTTTGCTCCATAAATCCTGTAACGTCGACTACAAAGTTCGGTTCAATATCATTCCATTGAATATAGTGATATACCTGAGCAGGTCGCCAAGGGTCTTGAGCGCTACCATGATGTAAGGTTTCAATTTTTCGAAGGCCAGATAAAAAACAAGAGTCCGAAACGAGTTCACTTCCTTTTGGATGATCAATGTGCCGGTCTTGCAGCGCATTGCACAATACAATTTTAGGACGCGCCAAGCGCAATACCTCAATCACTTTGAGCTGACTTTGACGATCATTTTGAAAAAACCCATCGGCTAAACCCAGATTTACTCTAAAGGAAGCACCAAGAATTTTTGCTGCATTCAATGCCTCCTGTTTTCGGATTTCGGGCGTTCCCCGCGTTCCGAGTTCTCCTTGGGTTAAATCGACAATCCCCACAGTTTTTCCCCCTGCAATTTCCTTTGCCAGGGTAGCCCCTGCACTCATTTCTACGTCATCTGGATGGGCTCCAAATGCCAATATATCTACGGCGACAACTTGTTCTAGCATGAATAATAATTAAAAGGCTTGAGCAATATCATTTTGCAATGCTTCAGCGGACTCGATACCCACCGAAAATCTAATTAATTGATCTGAAATTCCGAGGGCTGCACGCTGATCTGGGGTCAACAGCACGTGTGAGGTCAAAGCAGGTATTAAGGCTGTAGACTCAACCCCAGCAAAACTCGTGGCCCGTTTAATGAGATTTAATTTATTTAAAAAAGAAACTGGAGACAATTTTTTTGATAATTCAAAGGACACCACTCCACCAAAACCACACATTTGAGATTTAGCCAGGGTATGCTCTGGATGACTTGTTAGTCCAGGATAGTATACGCGATCCACCTGAGGTTGTGCCTCCAACCAAGTCGCCATAATCATCGCATTTTTATTTTGTGCATCGACACGCAACCCCATGGTCTTGATGCTTCGATCAAGCAACCAAACAGTTAAATCACTTAAGTTTCCTCCAAGCATTTTTGCGCGTTTTGCAATTCTATCGCTCAATTCTTTACTGCATGCCACTGTACCTGCTAAAATATCGCTATGCCCGGACATGTATTTAGTTGCGCTGTGAATAATCACATCTACCCCATACTGGGCTGGCAATTGATTCACAGGCGACCCCATAGTACTGTCGATAACTACCAAAATATTCGCCTGATGTGCGCGCTCAACTATTGCCCCAAAATCGACAATTTGGAGCAGTGGGTTGGACGGAGATTCGATATATATTATCTTGGTATTTGGTTTAATTTTTTGGGCGAAATCATTAGCATTTAGCCCCTGTGTAAAATCGTATTCGATGCCAAAATCCCTTATATGATTCGCCACAAAATTGTAAGTACCCCCATAGATGGAATTTTGGATAACCATATGATCACCAGCACTGAGCAAACCCAAAAGAGTTGAACTAATTGCCGCCATCCCACTGGCAAAAACCAGTCCGGACTCACAATTATCTAATGCTGCAATCTTTTGGTTCAAACCAATCTGGTTTGGGGTATTAAAATAACGTGGATATTGATCAAGGGGCTGGTCTTGATAGTCAAATGCGGTGGAAAAATAAAGTGGCGTAACCACACTCTTATACTGATCAGAAGGCAATTCTCCTTCATGAACGCATATGGTATTTAAGTCGTTGCTTTTTTCAGCCATAGAATCAAAAGTACAAATTAGAAAAGAGTATTGCTATCTTTACAAAGAGTTTTTGGACAGGTTACAAAACCCGGACCATCACTTAACTATATCTTATGAAAACACTCCTGATCAATATTCACCAACTGCTGCAAGTTCGCCCCTCCGAGGTGCGTTTTGTCGCGGGTGAGCAGATGCGTGATTTACCCCTTATCCAAAATGCTTGGTTGCTTATTGAAAAAGAGCAGATCGCTGATTTTGGCCCTATGGAATCGGCCCCATTAAATGCCACAAAAAATATAATCGACTGCACTGACCGAGTCGTTATGCCCTCCTACTGTGACAGCCACAGCCACATTATCTACGCCGGGGATCGCGTGGATGAATTCGTACAACGCCTGGAAGGCAAGAGTTATCAGGAAATTGCAGCGCTTGGTGGTGGCATTTTAAATAGTGCAAGTAGACTGGAAAAAACTTCTGAAAAACAACTTTATGAGCAAGCTGCCGAGCGATTAAAGCGCTGTGCCTACCAAGGAACCGGGGCCCTTGAAATTAAAAGTGGATATGGGCTTAATCTTCAAGCCGAAGTAAAAATGCTTCGTGTAGCCAAACGCTTGTCAGAAAAATTTCCCGTAGCCATAAAAACCACTTTTTTGGGAGCTCATGCCCTACCCGAGTCATACAAGAATCGTAAAGATGATTATGTCAAACACATCTGCCAAGAGATGATTCCCGAGGTGGCTTCGCAAAATCTCGCCGATTTCATCGATGTCTTTTGTGAGGAGGGCTATTTCGATTTGGAGGACACTGAAAAAATATTATCCACTGGAGCCAAATTTGGGCTAAAAGGAAAGATCCATGTCAATCAATTCAATGCTATTGGCGGTGTGGCTCTTGGCGTTGCCATGGATGCCCTTAGTGTAGATCATTTGGAAGAACTAATCGAAGAAGATCTCATGGCTTTGGAAAACGGTCAAACCATGCCAGTGGCCCTTCCAGGATGTTCCCTTTTTCTTGATATTCCTTTTACTCCGGCCAGAAAAATTATAGATCGCGGTCTTCCCATAGCTTTAGCAACAGATTTTAATCCAGGCTCGGCACCCTCAGGCAACATGAATTTAGTCGTGTCTCTCGCCTGCATGCGCATGAAAATGACTCCAGCAGAGGCCATTAATGCGGCCACAATAAATGGGGCTTATGCTATGGGGCTTGAAGCCACTCATGGCTCTATTACGAAAGGCAAAAAAGCCAGCTTAATCATTACGAATCCATTAGAGGATTTTAGCCATATCCCCTACGATTTTGGACAGAGTCCCATTGATCAAGTCATTTTGAACGGACGACTTTTATGACAGCCTTAAACTATATTAACCCAGAGTATATCGATAAAATTACGGTCAAAAGACCTGGGGAACCTCGTTTGGGAGAAGCCCTATCCCTTATTACCTCAAAAAAAGATTTACACACCTCAAAAGCGCGCTATCTCATTGTTGGGATTCCAGAAGATATCGGCATTAGGGCAAACGGTGGTCGCCCAGGAGCGGCCAAAACCTGGGATGCCTTTTTAAAACACTTCTGCTCTTTACCCGTATCCAAAAATAGCCCGTTAGCACAGGTTGCACTACTCGGAAGTATCGAATGTAATGATCTTATGGTTGAAAGCTTGACTTTGGATTGGCGCGACAAAAACGATCAAAATACTTTTGATCAATTAATTTTGACCCTAGACAAAAGGGTTGAGCAGGTACTTCAACCATTAATTGCCCTTGGCTATATCCCTCTGGTTATTGGTGGGGGCCACAATAACGCTTGTGGATTACTCAAAGCAAGTAGCGCAGCCCTTAATCAAGCGATGAACTGCCTGAATATTGATGCCCATACCGACTTGCGTAATGATCATTATCGGCACAGTGGAAATGGTTTTCAACGTGCTCTTTTAGACAAAAATTTATTTAAATATGGGATTTTTGGGCTTCACGAGCATACCCTGTCTCGAGGGATTATGGATCTCATAGAGGAAAAAAACGATCAAATAATCTACTTCACGTTAAACAAATGGTTGGATACCTCCTGTGAAGCGCGAAACGATCTATTCAAGCGTTGGGTGGAACCAATACTACAAAATCAATTTGGACTCGAATTAGATTTGGATGCTATTGCCAATATGGGCAGCAGCGCGCAAAGCCCAGATGGGTTGTCTTTGGCAGAGGTCAGAACAATTGTCAGAATTTTAGCGGGTCACAAAAACCTGCGCTACATACACCTATGCGAAGGCGCCCCAGAACTGGGTTTATACCCCTCACAAGTTGTTAAAACAATAAGTACTTTGTGTTTGGATTTATTGAGGCAATAGATTGCCTAATTTTTATCGGCTAAAAGGGGGACAAACTTACAGGGTCCATGGGTTGATTTGTCAAATTTCTTTTCAGAGACACGCACAAAAAGTGTCATAATTTGATCCTTTTCTCCAAGAGGAATAACCAATCTCCCCCCTATTTTTAGTTGGGCCAACAAGGGCATTGGGACAAAAGGGGCTCCCGCAGTGACGATAATCCCATCATAAGGGGCTTGTTCAGGATACCCTTTGTAGCCATCGCCAAATATTAATTTCTTGGGATTAAGTCCAATTTTTTTTAACAGAAAAGAAGCCTTTTTAAACAATTCATTCTGTCGCTCAATAGTGTAAAGATGCACCCCGAGGGCGACCAAAACAGCGCTTTGATATCCACTACCGGTACCAATTTCAAGAATTTTTTGGCCTGCCAAACATTGCAATAATTCAGTTTGTTTGGCGACAGTAAAAGGTTGAGAAATTGTTTGATCTGCTGCAATAGGAAATGCCTTGTCACTGTAGGCGTGGTCCAAAAAACCACTATCCATAAATAAATGCCTAGGCACTTGATCCATGGCTTGGAGCACCTGCTCATCGCCAATCCCCTTGAGCCTTAGTCTGTCAAGCAGTTGCTTTCTTTTGCCTTTGTGTATAAAAGAATCCTTCATGAAATTTTTATGAAAACTGCCTTAAATATTTTTGGTCAAACCCAAAACAAAACTAAGAAACAGTTGGCTAATTTGGCTCAGTTGAACAGGCTATTTTTGGCTAAAAACGGTATCTTTGTTAAAATTCAAAATGCATGCTAAAAGCGGGAGTATTTGGCGCAGGCCACCTTGGAAAAATCCACCTTAAGTTACTAAAACAGAGCGAGCGATTTGAGCTGGTTGGTTTTTATGATGCCGATCAACAATTAGCCAAAGAAATAGAAAAAACGTTTGGCTACACCTACTTCGAACGACCTGAAGACTTAATTAAAGTTTGTGATTTGATCGATATTGTTACGCCCACAACCCACCACTTCGATGGAGCGATGTCAGTGCTTAATGCAGGGAAACACGTTTTTATTGAAAAGCCAATCACTGAAACTACCGACCAAGCTGAAACACTAATCGCCTTGGCCCAGCAAAAAGGGCTCAAAGGACAAGTCGGGCATGTCGAACGATTCAACCCAGCGTTTACCGCAGTTAAGGACAAAATTCAATCTCCGATGTTTATCGAAACGCATCGACTCGCTGAGTTTAATCCCCGAGGCACTGATGTTCCCGTGGTATTAGACTTAATGATTCACGATATTGACGCGGTATTGAGTGTCGTTAAAAGCCCCGTAAAACAGGTCAGCGCAAGCGGTGTTGTTGTTATTTCTGAAACACCAGATATTGCCAATGCCAGAATTGAATTTGAAAATGGGTGTGTGGCAAACTTGACTGCAAGTCGTATCTCCATGAAAAAAATGCGCAAAGTGCGCTTCTTCCAAAAAGACGCTTACATATCGGTAGACTATTTGGATAAAACTTGTGAAGTTGTGAAAATGAAAAACGCTCCAGAGCAACCAGATGATTTCGCTATGATTCTATCAAATGCTGAGGGGCAAAAAAAACAGATTTATTTTGATAATCCCGAAATCGGAAGTAATAATGCCATCCTGGATGAATTAGAGTCCTTTGCTGATGCGATCGAACAAAATACCGTACCCATCGTCGATTTAAATGACGGTGCTCAAGCACTAAAGGTCGCTTTGATGGTGATCGAAAATTTTAAAAAATAGAATTATGAAAAATGTAGCCGTAATTGGTGCAGGAACCATGGGCAATGGAATCGCCCATACTTTTGCCCAGAATGATTTCCGCGTACAACTCATTGACGTCTCACAGCAAGCCTTAGACAAAGGGATGAGCACCATAGAGGCTAACCTTGATCGAATGTTAGCTAAAGGCCATATTACTCAAGAAATTAAGACTCAGACCCTGTCCAATATTACCACCTATACCAGCCTTGAAGAAGGCGTAGAATATGCCAGTTTGGTTGTAGAAGCAGCGACTGAACAAGAAGATCTCAAAAAACGGATCTTTAGAGATTTAGATCAATTTTGTCCCGATGACACGATTCTCGCGACAAATACTTCTTCGATTTCCATAACTGCCATTGCCGCAGTAACTCATCGACCTGATCGCGTCATTGGTATGCATTTCATGAACCCTGTTCCCCTAATGAAACTTGTCGAAATAATTTCGGGATACTCCACCAGTAAAGAGACTTTTACGATAGTTAAAGAAATGTCAGAAAAACTCGGAAAAACACCCGTGTCCGTTCAAGACTACCCTGGTTTTGTCGCCAATAGAATATTGATTCCTATGATCAATGAAGCCATCTTCACCCTCCATACTGGCGTGGCTGGCGTTAAAGAAATAGACCAGATCATGAAACTCGGAATGGCCCATCCCATGGGCCCATTGCAATTGGCTGATTTTATTGGTCTTGATGTTTGCTTATCCATATTAAATGTCATGCACCAAGGATTTAAGGAATCTAAATTTGCGCCCTGCCCTTTACTTGTCAATATGGTTCAAGCTGGAAAACTTGGCGTGAAAAGTAAAGAAGGATTCTATGATTATAGTGAAAGCAAAAAAGCCGAAAAAGTGGCCTCGCGATTTGCTTAAAAAACAGTTATGAACGATTCGATAAGTCAAAATCTTCAGCAATTAAAATCTGAAATTTCCGATAGTGTGACCTTGGTTGCTGTTTCTAAAACAAAACCCAATCAAGCAATCATGGAGGCCTACGCCACTGGGCATCGCATTTTTGGTGAGAATAAAGTTCAAGAAATGACCCAAAAATGGGAAGAACTTCCTCGAGACATCCAATGGCATATGATTGGACACTTACAAACCAACAAAGTGAAATACATCGCCCCGTATGTTGCTTTGATTCACTCCTTAGATCGAGTTAAATTAGCCACGGAGATTAACCGACAGGGCGAACGTTATCGACGGGTAATGGACTGTTTAATTCAAATTAAAATTGCAAAAGAGGATGAGAAATATGGTTTTAGTCCAGATGACGCTTTAATTTTCTTAGAAAAATTAACGACAAATCCCATGCCTAACCTCCGCATTCGTGGGGTTATGGGTATGGCTACCTTTACCAGCGACAGCGAACAGATCAAACATGAATTTTCAGTTTTAAAATCCTTTTTTGATCACAACAAGAAGGCCCATAATCTTGAGATTTTATCCATGGGAATGAGTGGCGATTATCCTCTGGCCCTTGAGTTAGGGAGCAATATGATTCGAGTAGGCAGTGCAATATTTGGGTCAAGACAAGCCCATTAAACTTGATCTTGAACAATGTACGCTATAGTTGACATAGAAACTACCGGAGGAAAATTTAATGAGGAAGGCATTACCGAAATTGCCATTTATCGGCACGACGGATATCAAATCGTCGATCAGTTTATTAGTCTAGTTAATCCTGAGCGTCCGATTCAAGCCTTTGTCGTTTCTTTGACCGGAATTAGTAATTCTATGTTGCGCCAGGCGCCAAAGTTTTATGAGGTGGCTAAGCGCATAGTTGAAATAACACAGGGTGCTGTTTTAGTCGCCCATAATGCTCAATTTGATTATCGCATACTGCGCACGGAGTTTGATCGCTTAGGTTACGACTTTGAACGAAAGACTTTGTGCACTGTTGAATTATCCAAAAAATTACTGCCTGGTCATGCCAGCTATAGTCTTGGCAAACTGGTTCGCGCAATGGGAATCCCTATAAGTGACCGACATCGTGCACAAGGAGATGCTTTAGCGACTGTAAAATTATTTCAAATGCTCATCGATCGAGATATCGAGAAAAGTATTGTGCAATCCTCTATTCGGATAGACCCTAAAAAACAAATTGAACCAAAACTGTTAGAACTTATCGAGCAGGCACCATCAGAGGTTGGCGTTTATTATCTGCGCAATCAAGAAGGAAGACTCATCTATATAGGAAAGAGCAAAAACATAAAAAAAAGATTGACCCAACACTTTACCGGACAAGATCGAAAAAGCAAGAAGCTTCAATTCGAAACCGTCAATGTTCAGGTGGAGCGAACAGGGAATGAACTCATTGCTTTACTTAAAGAAAGTGAAGAAATAAAGCTCCATAAACCAATATATAACAGGTCTTTAAGGCGGTCATTATTCAGATATCAATTAACGCATTTCACCGATGAGTACGGGTATATTAATCTCAAGGTTGAACCCTCTGATCGACGAAAAAAGTCAATAACCACCTTTACCACCTTTGCTCAAGCAAAATCTGTTTTATTCAAAATTACAGAACAACACAACCTATGTCAAAAGCTTAACAGCCTTTACCAGACTAAGGAATCCTGTTTTCTCTATAGTCTTGAACAATGCCGTGGGGCTTGTATTGGTGAAGAAACTCCCGATGAATACAATCAAAGAGTCCGAGA
>CALJFV010000167.1 GCA_938074515.1 uncultured Flavobacteriaceae bacterium | reverse complement strand
AAAATACCATGAAACAGGGATTTTTGATCAAAATGAAATCTACCCATATGTAACCGAAGGCATTGGAGAAGATATACTGCCGGCTAATGTCAATTTTGATATAATTGATGGCTTTACAAAGGTTACAGACAAAGATGCAGCAGTTTACACCCAAAAGTTAGCTAAGGAAGAAGGAATGTTTTTAGGTAATTCTGCGGGGGCCGCCATTAAAGGGGTGCTGCAATTATCGGATCACTTCACCAAAGATGACGTCGTTGTGGTCTTATTCCATGACCATGGAAGTCGGTATGTTGGAAAAATGTATAATCCCGAGTGGATGAAAAAAATGGGTTATATTGAATAATATGCTGAAAACTCTACGACATTATTTAGAGCGCCATGGATTCTATGTCAGTGCACGTCTGGCAGATGGTTTGGGCATGCGCGCAAAAACCGTTCGATTATCTTTTATTTATGTCACGTTTGCCACCCTTGGGATTGGATTTGCGGTTTATTTAGTTTTGGCCTTTTGGATGAAGATTAAAGACCTTATCTTCACAAAAAGAAGTTCTGTCTTCGATTTATGAGGCGATTTAAAAGTTCAAAAATACAGACGGCGGTATTTGGGTTTTTACTCATTTTTATTGGGGGCGTAATGGGTTTCAAAGCCTTCTACGAGTACACCTGGGTAGATGCCTTGTACATGACCGTGATTACGATTACCACGGTTGGATTTGGAGAGGTGCATCCCATGAGTGCGTCAGAAAAGATTTATACTTCGGTGTTAATTGTATCGAGTATTTTTATCGTTGGATATTCAATAAAAGTGGTTTCAGAATATCTTTTGAGTCAAACCAATATCGGAAATATAAGACCTAAGAAAGTGCAAGAAAAAATCGATAAACTATCCGGTCACGTCATTGTTTGTGGGTATGGCCGAAACGGAATGCAAGCGACCCAAAAATTAGAAGCCTACAACAAGTCTTATGTCGTGGTGGAGCACAATGAAGAAATTGTGGAGCGGCTTTATGAGCACAATCAACTCGCAGTACTCGGTAACGCCAATGACGATGAGGTGCTGCTAAAAGCGGGAGTGGAACGCGCTTCATCTCTGATTAGTGCTTTGCCTAGTGATGCAGACAATTTATTTGTGGTTTTATCTGCGCGCCAAATCAATAAGGACCTCAAGATTATTTCAAGGGCAACTGAGGAAACCTCCTATAAAAAATTAAAACTCGCAGGAGCGGATAATGTTATTTTGCCAGATAAGATCGGAGGAGATCATATGGCTTCTTTGGTTGTTGTTCCAGATTTAGTGGAGTTTTTAGATAATTTAACCGTTTCAGGAGACCAAGACAGTTATTATGTAGAGCAGGTGCCCTTTGATAAAGTTTGTCCTGACGGGCGAGCACAACAAATACGCGAACTCGATTTGCGGAAAAAAACGGGGTGTTCTATCATTGGTTATAAGTCAAGATCTGGAGAATATATAGTCAATCCTGAAGCGGATATGATCCTTGAACCGGGTTCAAAATTAATTTTAATTGGTCGCCCTGATCAGATCGAAAACCTGAAGCAACACTACAGGGTTTAAAATTCGAATTATCTCAGACAAAAATTTGTAAGGCCCTTAATTTTTTGCCATCTTGCTGATTCGTAAAACATAACCAACAGCACGATATGAAACTTTTCCTCACGGCATTAATTAGTTTTTTGATTCCTTCTTTGGCACGCGCCCAAGAAGCGGCAGAAGTAGGGCTGGACAAGCAAATTGATCAAGCGTTTAAGCCTGTGTCCGATTTTTTTAGCGCTTTAATTTTCTTTGAGATTGCCGGAACCCCGTTTGTCTTGATTTTGCTGGTGTTCAGTGCCGCCTTCTTTACGCTGTATTTTGGATTTCCAAACATCCGTTATTTTGGAAAGGCAATAAATACCGTCCGTGGAAAATATGACGAAATAGAACATCGTTTGGATACTTCAGATCAAATGACCTCTGAGGATGAGAAGGAAGAAGGAGAGGTGAGTCACTTTCAAGCACTTGCAACAGCCGTCTCGGGTACGGTCGGTAACGGAAATATCGCTGGGGTCGCTTTGGCAATTGCATTAGGAGGTCCTGGAGCCATGTTCTGGATGATTATTTGTGGTTTGCTGGGAATGTCTACCAAATTTGTAGAATGTACTCTTGGGGTTCATTATCGCGACGTAGGTGAAGACGGTACCGTTTATGGCGGCCCCATGTATTACCTGACTAAGGGGCTCAAGGAACGAGGCTGGGCGACTTTGGGTAAGGTTGCGGCAGTCTTGTTTGCTATTTTCTGTATTGGTGGTTCGTTTGGCGGTGGGAATGCCGCACAAAGTAACCAGGCCACTATTGTGATAAAGGAGCTATTGGGTCTTGAAAGTACCGGGGCAGGATTTTGGATTGGTGTAGTGATCGCATTTTTTGTTGGGATCGTTATTATCGGCGGGATTAAACGTATTGCTTCTGTGACCGAGAAAGTAGTTCCCTTCATGGCACTCCTTTATATTATCTGCTGTATGTACATTATAATCGCCAATTTCAGTTTGGTCGATGATGCTTTTGGCCTAATCTTTTCAGAGGCCTTTAATCCACAAGCCGTTGGTGTTGGCGGTGTTATTGGTGTTCTTTTAGTTGGCTTCCGTCGTGCAGCCTTTTCAAATGAGGCCGGCGCTGGATCTGCTTCGATTGCTCACTCAGCAGTTCGTACAAAATATTCTGCTAGCGAGGGTCTTGTGGCCCTTTTAGAACCATTTATTGATAC
>CALJFV010000166.1 GCA_938074515.1 uncultured Flavobacteriaceae bacterium | reverse complement strand
ATTTCAGTGCCCGGGATAGGTCTTAAGGTAAACTCAGAATCTGAAGCAAAAATCATTAGACCTAATTGAGCGCCTTGAGGAATTACTTGATCATCGGGCATTAAGTCGAATGTGACTGCAACAAATTCTCCAGGGGTCAATGCAGCACTGTCGCGCAAGGAGATGTTTTGCGGATCTGCCCATCCACGTGTAATAATGTTTTCGGTGATAGGTGCATTAGGATCAGGATTCCATGGCAAGGACACGAGATAAACAGAGAGGTTTACAGCGGCCTTGCTCGCAGCGAGTTTTAAACTTATGTTTGGGATTCCTGAGAGGTGCAACGGCTGTTTTAGTGGAGCGGTAGCATAAAGCAATCGATGTTTTGAGTTTGTCGCCATGGCCAGTTCAGCCGCACTAATGTGATAGTCATCTGTGAGTTGTTCTTGAGTTGACATAGTGTTCTCGCGGATATCCAATATACCGATACTCTTACCGCCATTATGTGGATAAAGGATAACTTGTTCCGCATCAGGATGGGGATAATCAACATATGCTGTGGGTTTATCTAGAGCATCTGATTCTCGCACAATCCATGACTTTGGTCCAGTGCCTGCGCCGTTTTCTACCCCGTGAAGGTAATGGCTAAACCACTGGTTCATCATCCAAAGCGGGGGTTCTCCGCCATGGCCTTTTTGATGATAATAGATTTGATGGTCTAGGCCCATACTGCGTGCCTTATCATATATGCGATAGCTGTGCTCAGGCATTACATTCCAATCGTTGAATCCATGGGCCATGAGTAAGGCGGCTTTCATGGGTTCCATTTGATTCAAATAATCCCGACTGGCCCAAAAGTCATTATAGTCGCCTGTTTTTCTGTCCATACCAAGAGCCATAATACTGTCCCGTACACGGGCATTATTCGCCGCTCTTTTCTTGGGATCTCCACTGTGAATAAAATCATAAAGCACATCAATGTCCTCTCCCAAATATCCTCCAGGAGAGCGTACTAGCCCATTGGAACGGTAATAATGATAGTATGAAGTATTGGGTGCGATAGGAATAATGACCTCCAATCCTTCAACGCCTGTTGTTGCGGCGGCCAATGGCAATGTGCCATTATAAGAGGTCCCGGTCATGCCAACCTTTCCCGTAGACCAAAAAGCGTTGACATTTTCACCCCCTTGTGGCGCGTCAAATCCCGGGGCGCGCCCACAAAGCCAATCGATGACCGCTTTAGGCGCCAGAGATTCATTTGTGCCACCCACTGTTGGCGCTCCTTGAGATAAGCCCGTACCCGGTGATGAAGAATGTACCACGATATAACCTCGAGGCACCCAGGTTTTAATGTGTGAATTTGAAATTATTGGACGTTGACCTACGCGTTTTACTTCCGGATGAATATGCGGGGGCGAAGGTTCACCCAATTCTTGATGTACATCCCAAAAGGAGCCAGGAACATCCCCTGCAACACCTGCAAAATATGGGCTGGTGATATAAATAACGGGAAGTTTCAAACCATCTGTCTCCGTTTGTTTTGGTCGGGTTACAGAAACGTGCATTCGGTCTAAGTGCCCGTCTTGATCGGAATCAAACTCTGTTTCAACCCAAAGGTCATGGCGAATCCACTCATTTTGATCTGAAAACTCATCAACGATTTGGGCCAATCCATCTTTAAAAACAGGAACCACTTTAGTTTGGGCAGGTAACAGACCCGATGCCAGAAGAACTAGGGCAAAAACTGAAATTTTAATTGAATGCATGATCGTTTGTGTTATATTTTTTCCAATTTATTTGCTTTGTGACACAATATAATCCATTTTAATCCTTGGGCATCTGTGGTAAAAAACAAATATTCAGTACTGCCTTCTTTGATTTGCCAAGCTGCTCGAATTTGGGCTACGGTTTGCGGGAAATCACGCGTAGTAATATTGTATTTCTGACCTTTAAATTGCTTCATTTGACTTTTTGAAAAAGGCCATTTATCCATGACGACAAAAGAGCGGCCAGGAAAATCAACCCATTGCTCTGCGGTAAAAAGATGTGCATTGGGCCCAATACGCATGACATGGAAGCGCTGAGTTAACGATGCATACTGACCAATTTTACGAAGCGGTCCATTGGGTTCAAAAATATAGGAGAGGGGCGTACTGTAGTTATTCGGCTCAGGTTGATTCCATACAAACTCAAAAATGACGCCAGTTTCAGAAAGGCTAGAATTCCCAGCAGGCACAAGTTCGTTTAGATTCACAGCGTACACTTTTGGATTTTCTGTACTTATTGAATCGTGAGGGATCTGCGATTGGTCCTGGCCCCATGATTTGCGACTCATGATCCATACAATCTCCTTGACCTCATTATTTAATGCAATCACATGAATTTCGCGAACCCACTTGAGTTGTGTCAAACCTAAATGTAAGTCAAGCATTGGCGAAGTTTTAAGCATAACACAAGGACTGCGCTCTAATAAATCATCCAGATAAGATAAAACATTGGGGCTACAGTCTTCGAGGCGAAAAACTTTATTCTTTTGGGTGTTACGTCGTGCTGGATCCAAATAAATTAAATCAAAATCCATGACCATCGCGCTTTTAATGCCATCTGCGTGATGACAAGTGATGTTGCCCTTGAGTTGTGTCATATTATGCTGAACAAGGGCGGCTAGTGACGCATCGAGCTCAAAGTGATGAACACGTGCGCCACTTTGCGCCATATAATAGGCATCCACTCCAAATCCGCCAGTGAGGTCTGCAATTTCTTTGGGGTGATGCCCTAAATTGTTCTTAATAATCTCGGCTTTATAATGCGCCGTTGCCTCTGACGAGCATTGTTCTAGAGAGAGTTTAACAGGAAAAAGTAAACCAGGATTTTGGACCAAATTAGGTAGTTTTCCCAAGGTCTTGCGATAACCCTCTACTTGTTGCATTATTTCCTGACGGCTGATTCCGTCAAAAGGTAAAGGGGCAAAAGCTATTTCGTCTAAGGAATTTGTGGTGGTGCGAATCCATTGCTGAACCTCGGGGTTCAACAACAATGGATTTATGGCATATTGACCCTGCACCATTAATGTGAGAAAACGTAATGAATCAAATTAGCGCCCATTTTTAATGCATTTTGGCGTACTGACTCTGGATCGTTATGAACTCTAGGATCTTCCCAGCCATCACTAAGATCAGATTCATAGGTGTACAATAATGCAAGTCTTCCCTCTAAAATGATCCCAAAGGCTTGTGGGGGTTTATTGTCGTGGGCATGAATTTTAGGCAGGCCTAAAGGGAACGTGTAAAACTCGCTAAAAATGGGGTGGGTAGTGGGTAATTCGGTAAGTGGTGCCTCTGAAAACAAGCCACTGAGTAAGGGCCTGATGTAGGGATCCATGCCGTAATTGTCATCAATGTGCAAAAATCCACCGCCTTTAAGATACTCCTTTAGCGTTTCGATTTCAGACTCTGAGAAATACACATTGCCATGTCCTGTCATGTGAATCCAAGGATAATCAAAAAGTTCTTCGCTGCTCAAAGTCACTGTTTTGACTTGCGGATCAAGTGTGGTACCCAGATTATTATTACAAAATTCGATGAGCTTTGGCAATGCGGTGGGGTTGCTATACCAATCGCCGCCTCCTGAGTATTTTAAGACGCCCAAAGTTTGTGATTGAACTCCGGAGGTAATCCAAAGGCCTACAAGAAGAAAAACAACATGCTTCATGATACAAATCTACAGAATCGCTTTGATTCCCAGGAGTTGAACTGCGGCAATTCCTGCTGTTTCTGTGCGTAATCTTCGTTCTCCCAACGATACAGGTATGAATCCTTGATCGATGGCTCTTTGTGCCTCCACGGGACTAAAATCACCCTCTGGGCCAATCAATACCACGGCCTTGCTGAAGTGTTGAGGGATGGTGAACAAATGGTCTTGAATCTCGTCGATGCAGTGCGCAATATAGCAATCTGTTTTATCGAAGCTTTGGTTTAGAAATTCATCCATAGTACACACAGGATCAATGAGAACACCATAATAACTTAGTGATTGTTTTAAGGCTGCATCGCGTCGTTTTTCCAGACGATCTAATCGAAGCGCTTTACGTTCACTATGATGGCAAATGACCGGCGTAATTCTATGGACTCCTAATTCCGTGGCTTTTTCAACAAACCACTCCAGGCGTTCCATTTGTTTGGTAGGTGCTATGGCCACATGTATTTGTGTTATCGGCTCAGGGTGTTGCACCGTGCGCTCTATTCGCACTAAACAGGCCTTTGGGTTCGCTTGGGTTATGGTGGCCCAAGCTTCTAAACCTCTGGTGTTCACAATTCTAATTTGATCTCCCGCTTTGTGTCGCAAGACTTTGATCATGTGTTTGCTCTCTTCATGGTCAAAGATTAATTCTTTATCTGTGGCCTCAAAGCCGTAATGGAGGAACATTTGCATCGCTTAAAAAGTCAATCTGGATTTAGCCGCGACATTGTGGTTGGCCTGATAGCCCGTTAAATACTTTAAATAACCGACTATACCAATCATGGCGGCATTATCTGTGCAATAGGCAAATTTGGGCACATGGGTTTTCCAACCGAGATCAGATTCCGCTTGAGCTAAGGCGCTACGAATGCCTGAATTTGCAGAAACTCCACCACCAATGGCAATACGATTGACCCCAGTTTGGACGACCGCATTCGCCAGTTTTTCCATCAAGTAGTCCACAATGGTTTTTTGAATACTCGCACATACATCATTCATTGCATGCTCCAAAAAATTTGGATCTTGAGCCTGTTGTTGCTCTAAAAAATATAAAATGGCTGTCTTTAGACCGCTAAAACTAAAATTAAGGGGGTCTACTTTTGGTTTTGGAAAAGAATAGGCATGGGGGTTGCCCAATTTTGCATAGCGATCAATCAGCGGTCCGCCAGGGTAGGGTAACCCGAGCATTTTTGCTGATTTGTCGTAGGCCTCTCCAACAGCATCATCAATGGTTTCTCCGATTATTTTCATATCAAAATAATCCTTTACCAAAACAATTTGTGTGTGTCCACCGCTTATGGTAAGCGCAATAAAAGGAAATTCGGGTATTGTCTGTTCAGGATCCTTAATGAAGTGGGCCAAAATGTGGGCGTGCATATGGTGTACATTGATCAGTGGAATATTCAAGCCCAGAGATAAACTTTTAGCAAAACTCGTCCCAACCAAAAGCGATCCCATGAGTCCAGGACCTTGGGTAAAAGCAATAGCACTTAACTGATTTTTATCGATATTTGCTTGCTGTAATGCCTGATGAACTACAGGAACGATATTTTGTTGATGTGCCCTTGAGGCGAGCTCTGGAACCACCCCGCCGTAAGCGCGATGTATTTCTTGATTCGCAACAACATTGGATAAGACCTGGTCGTTATGCAATACAGCGGCCGCAGTGTCATCACATGAGGACTCAATGGCCAAAATAAAGATATCTTTACTCAACAGTGTTTGATTCATTGTGGCAAGCACAATAGTTTGAGGCAAATTTAAAACAATAAGGGGGATCAAAAAACTAATTCAAATACTAAAGCGTGTCGCCGTATTGATCTTATTATTGGTCTTTGGGGCATTAGTTTTATTGAGTATTCCTTCTATTCAGTCATCTTTAGCTCAGTCCCTTACCGAAAAAATAAACAAAGATTTTGGCGTTAATCTAAAGATCGAGCGTTTGGGTATCAATTGGAAAGGAGTTATCGATTTACGTGAAGTTTTAATTTTGGATCACCACCAAGACACTTTGATCCAGGCTTCAAAAATAAGCACCAATATCCTTAGTTTAACAGATCTTGAGGCCAGTAGATGGGCCTTTGGCCGCCTATCACTTGACGAAGCTTTGCTTCGGATCATTACCTATGAAGACGAGCCAAAACATAGTTTAGATCATTTTTTGGCCCAATTTCCTCCCTCACAAGAGGAGGACCTCGATCAAGAGGCATTTATGTTACTCATCGGCCGATTGGCCTTGCAAGATACCCGTATTGAAATAAAAGATTACAATCCTGAATTTCAGTCGGATTTGGCCTTCAATCATGTTTTTTTAAGCGCTCGGGATTTCAGAATCAGTGGACCAGACCTCGGTGCAAAGATAAACTCTATGGGGTTTGAGAGTAATTTTGGCCTTTATGTATCCAAGCTCTCTGGAGATTACTACTACGATAGCGCATCGATGGGTATTGCGAATATGAACCTTATTACCCCGCAATTATCGGACCTGCGGGGGGATTTATCTCTATCCTATCCGCAGGGGATGAATGATTTTTCAGATAAAGTTTACCTGGAACTAGATTTAGAAGAAGGTTCAGTAATTGCTACCTCAGACATCAATAACTGGTACAACGCTTTCGATCAAGGTGGGTTTATAGGCCTCTCGGGTGGATTGCACGGAACGCTCAATAATCTAAGCTGGAGTCAAGCGCAACTGAAGTATCGACAATCCTCATTAACTGGGGAAGTCAAGCTCAAGAATATGCTCAATGATGCGCCATTTTATTTGGACATTAAGGGCATGCGATTGACAAGTCGACGTGACGATTTGATTGAATTCATGCCTCAAGATCTGGGTCCTAATTTGCCGGCTTCTTTAAAGCAATTAGGGAAAACTTCAATGATTGGAGCGCTGCGGCTTCAAGGAGATGTTTTGACATTTAACGGAACTATGGGCAGTGCCCTGGGACAATTAAAAGCCGACTTTGAGCTCGGCAACCTCAGTAGAGCTGAATATGCTTTTTACACGGCATCAATCGAAACAAAAGGGTTTCAAGTAGGTCGTTTGATTGGAGATAAAACCATAGGTGGTGTGACCGGTGTGATACAACTAAAAGGCAGAGGATTTAGCCCAGAACAACGCAACACCCAATTAAACGCATCCTTTGAGGGGCTTCAATATTTAGGCTATACTTATCGCAATATTGAAGTTACTGCGGACCTTGTCGCTCCGTTTCAAAAATGGTCATGGTCGATCGATGATGAATACTTGAAAAGCAGTGGAAGCCTAACGAGTGAAGAAAACAAGGATCAGATCGGATTGGATTTATCCGCCCAAGTGGGTTTTGCTGATCTACATACCCTTGGAATAGTTCAAAGAGATTCAGTTGCCGAATTTTCAGGAACATTTCAAGCAAAGGCGCTGGGCCCTAATTTTGAAAATCTTTCAGGGACTTTAATTCTGGCCAATACCTTTTATCAGACGCAGGACCGCTATTATTACTTTGAGGACCTGGCCCTTAATTTAGACAATGGACCCGAGCAAAAAAAGTTGACTATTGATGCTCCGGATGTGATTAATGGAAATTTATCTGGTCAGTTTAATTGGTCGGATCTTCCCGTTTTATTTCAAAATGCCATTGGGATGAATTACATCAATTATGTACCAAAGTTTGTGGCCCCTGACCAAACTGTGACTTATGATTTTGAAATCTATCACAAAATCGTAGATCTTTTTTTACCAGAGCTTCAGCTGGGAACCAATACCCGTTTAAAGGGTCTGCTTACCGACAAGCCCGACAAATTTGAGTTGGATTTTTCTGCTCCTGAACTACTCTTGATGGGAAATTATTTAGGTGGGGTAAATATTTTAATCGATAACGATCACAACCTCTATCGTTCGGCCATTTCGGTAGATTCCATTTTTACGGGCTCGAGATATTTTAATGATTTACGCTGGGTTATTGGCGCCCCGGCTGATACGATTAACGCCTCAATCACTTTAAAGGGCGGTAAAAGGAAACAAGATAATTATGAATTGAATCTTTTTCAGACCAGAGATAGTTTGGGCAACGCCGTTATCGGGTTAAACCCCTCAGTACTGAGTTTGGGCGATCAAACTTGGCA
>CALJFV010000165.1 GCA_938074515.1 uncultured Flavobacteriaceae bacterium | reverse complement strand
ATTCATGGTGATCCATTTTATTTGCGCCTGAACTGGAACAACACCCAATCCTAATAACACTATGAGCCCTAAAAACCATCTTTGATTTCTCATTAAAAACTCGGTTTAAAATTAGCAACATAATCATCATATGCCTTTTGAGTAAGAATGCTTCGCCAAAGATCAGTGCCAAAAAATTTTAAGAATAATTCGAGTTGTTGGGCGGTACGGTAACCCCGAACACGCTTAATTAAATTACCCGATTCATCCATAAAAACCACAGTTGGGTATGCATTAACCCCTAAATAACCCGAAAATTGATGAGGTGCATTGCGGCGTTTTGCTTTAGCTGGGTCGTATTTCGGATTACTATAAGTCTTGTCCTTATAAACAATGACCTCGTTTCCCTCCCCGTTGAATTTAACCGGATAAAAATTTTCATTGATGAAATCAGCGACCTTTGCATTACTAAAGGTATTGCGATCATAGAGCTTACATGGGCCACACCAAACCGTATATACGTCGATAAATATTTTTTTTGGCTGAACCTTTTGTGCGGCAAGCGCATCGCTTAGAGACATCCATTGAACCTCCTGAGCCATAGAACTGGAGGCCAAAAAAACAAAAACCATCAGAATAATTGCTCTGAAACTCATTTTTTTATCATCAAATGTTAGTCCCATTGAAATACATTACCTGATTAACGTACCCCATGCATTAATTTCTTTATCAGCGGATACATCAATGCCGAAAATACACCTAACCCAACGGCTACGAAGGTCAGCATCCAAAAGAAAGAACTCAAGCCCTGGGTCTGGGCAATTTCTTCAGAGGCCTCACCAAATACACCCGCAAGTTTCATGCCAATGGCTACGGCTAAATACCAAACCCCAAACATGATCGCTATCATACGACCAGGCACAAGTTTACTGACATATGAAAGGGCTACGGGTGAAACACAGAGTTCTCCCATAGTATGGAAAAAATAAACTAAAATCAACCAAATAATACTCACTGAGGCTGTTTCAGCGCCTACCGGTATGTCTGATGCCCCAACAGCAACACAGGCCATTCCTAAACCGAGTAAAAGCATTCCAATGGCATATTTCATATTGGCACTGGGATTGTATTTGCTTTCCCACCAACGGGAAAATAATGGAGCGAACGTAATAATGAATAGGGAGTTCAAAATACCAAACCAAGATGCATCAATCTCGGCAACCTCTTGACTGAATTTATCATTTAATCGATAAAGCGCAATAGCCCAAATAATGACAAAACTCAGCCCCAAGATAATGTTTGACCATCTAAAACGGGTAAATATTTTACCAAAAAGCTTCAGCAATACCCAAGTAATTACCGCCAATGGAACGATCGTGACTAAACCATCGACAACTTTAAAAATCAAGGCTGAATTACCCTCAAGCATGCGATCGGTATAGTCACGAGCAAAAATGGTCAAGGAACTTGGTGCTTGTTCGAATATAGCCCAAAAGAAAATGGTTATAAATGCAAAAAACATAACGGCCAGCATTCGGTCTTTTGTGATTTTATCATAGCGAGGCAGACGAATAGCCAAGAGCAATATAAACAGCATAAGAGCCAGTAAAATCATAAACGAAGATCCAGCGAAACCGGCAACAGTGAAATCAAATAGATTGTAAGCGCCTTCCGAAATTTTTGCTACTGGATCATTAATCATCCAAGCCAAACCAATGATCGAGGCCAAAGCAATAATCACCAGTTGAAGATGGGTAAAAGGGTTAAGTTTTGGTTCCTCTGGCCCTAACTCTTGTTGCAAATCCTCTTTTTTGGGTTTAAGACCAATACTGCCGAAGATATCCTGAGCCCACCAGAATTGCAGCAATCCGAACAACATAAAAATCCCTGCGAGTCCAAAGCCCCAAGACCATCCTACTTGTTCTCCCATATAACCGCAAAGTAAGATTCCGAGGAATGCTCCTGCGTTGACGCCCATATAGAAAATTGTGTAAGCCCCATCCTTTTTCTCGGGACGCGTGGCGTACATGGCAGAGATGATCGAAGTCATATTAGGCTTAAAGAACCCTGTTCCGAATACCAATAGAATCAGTCCGGAATAAATAAAAAACTCAGTTTCAAGAGCCATAAAAGCATGACCCAGGGTCATCAATACAGCACCAACCAAAATTGCATATCTAAATCCAATTTTCCTGTCAGAGACATAGCCCCCGAGTAAAGTCGCCAAATAAACCAAAGAGGTATACGTTCCAAAAATAGCAAAGGCATATTCGCGAGGCCATCCCCAACCTTGGTCGAGTAATGATGCGGTAAAAAACATAACCAATAAGGAACGCATTCCATAATAAGAGAAACGCTCCCACATTTCAGTAAAAAACAAAACAAAAAGTCCTGCTGGATGCCCCAGTACCTTGTCTTTAAATAAGTTTTCGATATCGGTATTCATGGTTGTCAATATTTTTCGGTTGTCAAAGGTTTAGTGTTCGGTATCTTCTATACCATGCGTTAATACTTCTAATTTTTTTCTGATGAGTAAGACAATCAATCCGAAGGTGATGCAAAACAAAGCGATTCCTGTAAAGATGGTAAACTCTCCATAGGTTGAAGCAGACTCTCCCAACAGACCAGCAAGTTTGTTGCCAAAACCTGTCATGGCAAAATAAACCCCCATCATGAGCGAGGCGTATTTTAGTGGGGCCAATTTGGTAATATAAGAAAGCGCCACTGGTGAGATGCAAAGTTCTCCTACAGTATGGAAGAGATAAGCTAAAACTAACCAATACATGGCAGAGGACCCCGTAGTTTCAAATTCTGTTGAGGCAGCAGACATAAAGAAAAATCCAGTTCCCATAATAATTAAACCTATAATCATCTTAAAAAGTGAAGTGGAAAGTTTTCCCCGTAATTTGCGCTTTGCCCAGTAGGCGGCTACAGCAGTTCCCAGAAATATAATAAACATTGCATTTAATGATTGGAACCAAGAGGCAGGCACTTCGAGTCCAAAGAGCATTCTGTTGGTATTCTCCATGGCGTAAATATTCATTAGACCACCGGCTTGTTCGAAGGCGCCCCAAAAGACAATGACCAAGAAAAACGATAAAAATAGCACCACCACGCGGTCTTTTTCAATCTTGGAAAGTGGACGATTCAGTGCGGCAATTTCTTCCTGATCTTTAGAGGCCCCAATATAATTCCCAACATCTTTAAGATACTTTTGACCCAAGACATATTGAATTAAACCCAGAGTCATTCCAATCCCTGCGAGCCCAAATCCATAATGCCAGCCCATCACTTCCCCGACATAGCCCACGATTAAACTTGAAAGAAACGCGCCTAAGTTAATCCCGATATAAAATATGGTAAATCCCTTATCACGTCGAATATCTCCAGGCTTATACAACCCACCAACCATAGTCGAAATATTTGGTTTGAGCATCCCGACACCGGCAATGATTAACGACAGTCCAGAGTAAAACGCCCACATCTCTTCAATAGCAAGAACACTATGTCCAATCACCAAAAGGATCCCTCCATAAAGTACGGACTTCTTTTGTCCAAAAAACTTGTCAGCCAACCATCCTCCCGGGATTGAAGCAACATAAACCAGCATAGTATACCAGCCATAAAGCGCCAGAGCACTCTCGTTCGCCCAACCCAAACCAGCGTTAGCAGCATCTGTTTGAGACACAAGATAGAGCACGAGAATTGCCCGCATTCCGTAATAGGAAAAGCGCTCCCACATTTCTGTAAAAAAGAGCACAAAAAGCCCTCTGGGATGGCCAAAAAATTCCTTGGTAGTGGTTGCTGTTGTCATATTTGTTGGTTTTATTGGTTAGTCATTAAGTTTTTTTGAATAAAATCAGTCATTTTTTGATAGAGATGATGACGGGTATAACCGCCATAGATTCCGTGATTTTTATCTGGGTAAATTAGCCAATCAAAAGGCTTATTTGCCTTGACCAAGGCATCAATTAAACGCATCGAATTTTGAACATGAACATTGTCGTCTGCTGTTCCATGAACTAGGAGCAAATCACCGGTCATTGTAGAGACATGGTCTAAAGGCGCATAGGCATCGTAACCCTGCGCATTATCCTGAGGGAGTCCCATATAGCGCTCTGTGTAGATTGAATCGTAAAAACGCCAGGAGGTGACCGGGGCCACAGAAATCGCGGCGGAGAATACGCCCTCACCCTGGAAGAGACAGTTCGCCGACATAAATCCTCCGTAGCTCCAACCCCAAATTCCAATTTTCTCGGAATCAACGTTGGGCCACTCAGCAATTTGCTTCGCAGCAGCGATTTGATCTTGTACTTCGTATAACCCCAATTTTCCTTGGGTTATTTTTTTAAAATCTCGTCCCTTAAGCCCTGTACCTCGACCATCAACACAAACCACAATTAGCCCCTGGCTCACGAGATATTGATGCCAATAATCATTAGCATTATTCCATCGGTCCACCACTTGTTGAGACCCCGGACCACTGTACTGATACATCAGTACAGGATATTTTTTGGCAGTATCAATCACGTGAGGCTTAATGGTGTAAGTATTGAGCCAATGCCCATTGATTCTAATACTGTCAAAGGTTTTAGGATTGAGTGTGTACTCTTTTATCACATTACGCAATGCCCCATTGTCCTCCAAAACACGAAGCTCAGTACCCTCAAGTCCAGAATGTAAGGTATAACGATATGGGGTAGTGCTCGAAGAATGCGTCTGAATAAAATGGCTGAAGTCAGAGCTAAAATCAGCGTCATTGGTTCCTTTGTCCTGCGAGAATCGCACCGTATTGGTCCCTGAGATATTCATGGAATAGAGGTCTCGATATATAC
The DNA here is from genome assembly GCA_938074515.1 of uncultured Flavobacteriaceae bacterium. Taxonomy (GTDB): domain Bacteria; phylum Bacteroidota; class Bacteroidia; order Flavobacteriales; family Flavobacteriaceae; genus BACL21. The sequence continues at coordinate 387 of CALJFV010000165.1, read as the reverse complement.
TTCCTCGCTTAGAAGACTGAAAATATAAGCGTCCGATGCGCGGGTTAAACCCGTAGAAAGCTGTCACGTCGTAATTTCCTTGAGTCAATTGACGAATCAATTCTCCTTGGGCATTGTAGTGGTATAAATGACGCCAACCATCTTGCTCACTTGGCCAAATAAAACTATTGTCATTCAAAAATGTCAAGTCATCATGAATGTCGACATAAGCATCATCACGCTCCTGTAATAATACCCGAGTGTTATTTTCGCGCATGTCCACCTGCAGCAATACAAGCTCGTTTTGGGCTCTGTTGAGCAGCTGAACACTGAGTTGATCGTTATTTTGCGTCCATTTAATCCGTGGAATATACTCATAAGACCAATCAGATAAATTAATTTCTGAGA
>CALJFV010000164.1 GCA_938074515.1 uncultured Flavobacteriaceae bacterium | reverse complement strand
TCGTCCAAGATATTTAATTTTTTAGTGGGTCAAAAAATTCAATGTACATTTATGTCAAATCAAATTCATGAAAACACTTATTCCTCTGCTCTGTACTCTAACCTTAGTAGTAGCATGCCAAAACCAAAGCACCAAATCCTCAGACACTGCGACAAATCACTCCGAAAATACCGCAGCCATTAGGCAAGTCATGCTGGATCAACAACAGGCTTGGTCCAATAACGATTTAGAGGGATTCATGCAGGGTTATTGGCAGAGTGACTCCCTGAAGTTTTACGGTCAATCCGGGCTAACAAAAGGCTGGCAGCCTACCTTAGACAATTATAAAAAATCCTACCCCACCCCAGCGCAATCAGGCGAACTCAATTTTGAATTACTCGATATTAGTCCCATAGCGCAGGACGCCTATTGGGTCATGGGGCGTTATCATTTGGCGCGAACCGTAGGTGATGCCCACGGAAGCTTTATCGTCATCTTTAAAAATATTCAGGGCCAGTGGAAGATCATCGCCGACATGAGTGCCAGCGATCATTGACAAAATAACTCCATGAGGTTAGCATAGGCCTAATGTACTTATGCGATGAGCTCTTTTTGTTTCTTGGTCAAGGTGGCCCAAACTAAATCGTAAGAGTGGTCGATTAATTCTTGGAACCACAATCGGGATAAATCACTACCCACCACAATAGTATTCCAATGGGTCTTATTCATGTGATATCCAGGCAAAACAACTTCGGGATACTCCTCTCTTAAAATTACGGCCCGATCCGGGGCGCATTTAAGGTTCACCCTAAGCGGAATTTGATCTAAACTAGCCAAAGCAAACATTTTTGGTCCTACTTTAAAGACCAAAGTATACTGGTCGAAAGGCATAGACTCACTGACTCCTTTTTTAGCTAAACAGTAGTCGCGAAATTCATCAATAAGCATAATCCTGACTGGTTTTATAGGGTCTCCAAAGCGTAGATAAGTGGCCGAGAAAAAGTTGCGTCGTTCACAATAGCTGCCGTCTGTAATTCCAATAAATACAGTCCATCATTTACTTTATTGGGGACGTAAATGAATTCTGTAATGGTCGCGCTGTGGCGCGGATGCTCAGGCCACTGCCAAAAAGCTTTGTGCGCCAATAAGGCTCCTTGATCCTTTTCGGGATCCACCGAAGGCGTATCAATAAGCAAGTGCATAACCCCAATATCGGCCAAAAATTGAGCAGCATCAGCACTGAGAAAAGGCCAACCTTTGTGATCATAATTGGTACTTAACTTCTCTAGTTCGTTTGGTAGGGTTCTCAGTATCAAAGCCTTTGACGCTGCCCCCCAAAATCCATTAGTCCTCTCATTAGCCTGCAGAATAAAATCAATCCTATCTTGAAGGCTCTGGCGAGAAATACCTTCGTTAGGAGCGGCTGGAACACTGACCACTAAAGCCTCAAAGAAAAATTCTTTAAAAAGCCCTTCCACAGAGTCTTCTTCAGGAGAAATATGACCCAAAGATTCTGTATGAGTTCCATGCGCATGGGGATTCAGCATTAAATCGTTAAAATTAACGGAGCCTCCTTGGGCCACACTACCGACCCAGTCACCCATGCGAACGGGGGATTTTCTGGGCGGATCTATGTACCATGCCTTGGCGCCATCATGCTTTTGACAATCTACCGCGATAGATAAATCAATAGACTTTTCGGTATCTATTACCCATCTATTGCCATGCGTCTCAAATTCAAATCTCATGAATCTAAATTTACTAAGAATAAGTCACTGGCGATCCCATCGGTTAAAAACTTTCCCTCTGTACTCACGCCCAAATAGCCATTTTTTAAAACCAATAAGCCTTGTTTAATGGGTTTATCGGCCATGCGCACCAAATTATCTCGTGTTTTATGATCAAATAATCGCGTAATTTCATCCAGGTCAATTCCATTTGCGGTTCTTATCCGCGTCATAACATACTCATTGTAGCGATCCACCCAGCTCAACTTTTCACGGGTTAAAGGCAGTTTTTCTTCCGCTAACGATTTAACATACAACGAATTATTGGCAATATTCCAACTGCGTGTTTGCCCATCGAAGCTATGAGCACTGGGACCGATGCCCAGATAGGTTAATCCAGACCAATAAGCGGAATTATTCACCGATTCATAACCAGGAAAGGCAAAATTTGAAAATTCATAATTGATATACCCCAAATCTTGTGCCCATTGGATCAGAATCTGGTATTCTCTCTGGGCCTGTTCCTCGTCAATTTCGGGCATGACCCCCCGCTGAATATACTTATCCATAGCTGTTCCCGACTCTCGAGTCAAGGCATAGCAAGAGAGATGAGGCGGCCTAAACTCTTGAATGATGGCCAAGTTATGGGCCCAAGAATCTCCTTGGGTTTGTGGAACCCCGTAGATTAAGTCGACACTGAAATTCTCAAATTGGCGGGCAATCCATACCAATGATTGGTGGGCCTGTTCTGCGTCATGCGCTCGGTTCATAAATTTTAAATCGCGGGTACTAAACGACTGAATCCCCAGACTTAAACGATTAATTCCTGCCTCTTTCCATTCTCTGAGACGCTCGGGGGTTACGTCGTCAGGATTGACCTCAAGGGTAATCTCAATATCTGGGGCGGCCACACCAAGATTACGGCCCTTTTCAATGAGCCCTACTATTTCCTCTGAGGTCAACAATGAAGGGGTACCTCCACCAAAATAAATGGATTTAAGGGGGTGGGTAAGCTCATGAGATCTTAATTCTAACTCCAAAGCCATGGCTGAAATCACGGAGCGTTTTGATTTAAGTTGGGTTGAAAAATGAAAATCACAATAGTGGCAGGCTTGTTTACAAAAGGGAATATGATAATAAAGACCTGCCATAGACTATTTTACTCTTTCTTCATTTTGCTTCACAAAGGCGGACCAACCACTGTAACTTTTGCCGCTTTCAGTTTTCCCTGAGTTATAAAAATGACAAACCGCTGCAGCGAGCCCATCTGTGCTGTCCAAATTCTTAGGCAACTCTTTCAGACCTAGGGTTTGCTGTAACATTTTTGCCACCTGTTCCTTTGAG
>CALJFV010000163.1 GCA_938074515.1 uncultured Flavobacteriaceae bacterium | reverse complement strand
TTCATACCTTGCATTAAAGTGGATAAAAATGAATATCGCCATTCTTTCGCGAAGCGCCCAACTTTACTCTACCAAGAGCTTATTAGACTGTGGCCTAAAACACCATAACATGGAAGTTATGGACCCGAACTTATGCCATGTCGGGACCAAAGACAACAAAGCGGTATTGTATTACGGGAGAGAAATCGTCGATGATCTCGATGCTGTAATTCCTCGTATTGGCGCCTCCAACACCTACTTTGGCGCCTCACTCGTTCGCCATTTTGAAAGCATGAATGTCTTTTGTGCGGTTAGTGCCGAGGCCATACTCCAATCGCGAAATAAATGGACGTGTCAACAAATACTCAGCCAACACAACATTCCCACGCCCATGTCTTTTTTGGGCCATACCGCCAATCCCGACGATGTATTGATTCACTTTGGGGGGCGACCTGTGGTGATTAAACTGTTGCAAGGCACCCACGGCCAGGGGGTTATTCTGGCTGAAAGTACGACCTCTGCCCGAAGCATCATGGAAACGCTCAATGCCTCTAAGGTCCGTTTTTTAGTCCAAGAGTATATTGCGGAATCCCAAGGAAGTGATTACCGCGCCATCGTAGTCGATGGCGCGGTAGTTGCCGCCATGAAGCGTTCGAGTAAAGCCGGTGAATTTCGCTCAAATCTTCATCGCGGGGGACAATCTGTGCCCTACGCCCTGAGTCCAGAGGAAACCCGTATTGCCATTCAAGCAGCCAAAGCGCTTAAATTAGGGGTTTGTGGCATTGATATTTTACAAAGTGAACGAGGGCCCTTAATTCTCGAAATTAATTCAACTCCAGGCCTAGAGGGCATTGAAACAACAACAGGAGTAGATGTCGCTCAAAAAATCATTAGCTATATCGAACGCAATCGAAATTCATGAATAAAAACAATAGATCAATCCATCTATTAGGGACACACGTAAGCCCTGGCGAGAGCGTCCAAGCCCGACTCCAAGTGGCCTATTTACACAATCAAACAGCCATTGAAGTTCCTGTTTTTATAGAACATGCCTTAAAACCAGGACCTACGGTCCTATTGCTTGCTGGAATCCATGGCGATGAAGTCAATGGGATAGAAATTTTAAGACAATGTATCGCTAAAGGCATTACCAAACCGCGAAAAGGCACCATAATCTGTATTCCTGTGGTCAATATTATTGGCTATGTTCATAATCAAAGAGACCTCCCAGATGGTCGTGATTTGAACCGGGCCTTCCCGGGTAAAAAAACCGGATCTCTTGCGGCCCAAATCGCTCATCAACTCACCCAAGAGGTCATCCCCCATGTCGATTTAATCCTTGATTTTCACACAGGCGGAGCTCAGAGATTCAATGCGCCACAAATACGCTTTAGTGGTCATGATTCCGAACTCTTAAACAAAGCCAAAACATTTGGCGCTCCATTTGTCCTTTACAATAAAGCGACCCCTAAATCATTGCGCTATACCTGTGATAAAAAAGGAATTCCGCTCTTACTTTTTGAAGGCGGAAAAAGTAACGACATAAATTCATCTGTAAGTAATGCCGGAGTCAACGGAGTAAAGCGATTATTGCACCATTTAGACATGATCGCTCCTAAATTTAAGATCAGTACACCAAAACATAAGACGGTTGAAATTCTCAATAGTGTGTGGGTGCGTGCCAGTTCATCAGGCATGTTTAAGCCACTGATTGAAGTCGGTAAATGGACTGAAAAAGGAGCGGTTATCGGTCAAATTTCGGACCCGTATGGGCAATCTATGACTGCTGTTATCGCCCCGAGTGCAGGGTATGTCTTTAATGTGAATCAGGCCCCAACCGTTTATGGAGGTGACGCCCTTTTTCACCTTTCAACAGAAACCAAATAACCCCCAAAAATCGGCTTAAACTTGGATTAAGGACAATCAAATGAAGGATAAGAATACCATAAGACAAGAGATAATGGCGCGCCGAAAAGCATTGACCCCGCTCCAGCAAGATGAAATGAGCTTAGCCATTGCCAATCAACTTTTGCGCTGTGATATTTGGAAAGGCATGTATTACCATCTGTTTTTAACCATAAGCCAAAAGGGCGAGGTAGACACCCATCCTGTCTTGGATATTCTGCACGGCCGTGACAAAAAGATTGTCCTCCCCAAAGCCAATTTTAAGCTAGGGAGTTTATGTCATTTTCTCCTTGAGGAAAACACCCGAATCGTGACGTCTCAATTTGGTATCCCTGAACCGGAGCATGGACAAGAAATCGCCCCAGATATTTTAGATGTGGTCTTTGTTCCTTTATTGGCCTACGATAAAATGGGCATGCGCTTAGGCTATGGAAAAGGTTTCTATGATCGATTTTTAGCCCTTTGTTCGAAAAATTGCCAAAAAATCGGCCTCTCTTTTTTTGAACCTGAATCCTGTCTTATCCCCAGTGAACCTTGGGATCTTGCTTTAGATTTGGTTGTCACGCCAAATGCAGTTCATCGATTTTAATTGTTTTTTAACGGATTATTTAGTTCAATTGTTATCTTAGTGGTCCCAAAACTTATAAAATATGAACTTTCTTTCTACCAAAAGACGGTCCCACTTGATACTCAACGGACACCCAAAATCAGGGCAATTTAACGTTAATCCCAACCATTTCGATCCAAAATACCAAGCGGAACAAGGCATTTTATCGCCCCTCGAGGATATCGCAAATCAGCTTATTCGCCTGAATAAGCAAAACGCGCAACTCGTATCCTTTGCCGAGCACATGTGCCGACAAATTCGCAGTGTAACCGGAAATTTGGGGCTGACGGTGGAGTTATTACAAACCGCCAACGAGCAAGAAAGAAAGGAACTCATGGAACAGATCACTGAGATTTCGGCAACCATGAATCAAACCGTGGATCAGCTCAATCAAATAGCTTATTGTTCCAGACTTACCCCAGATCAAAAAGAGAAAGTAACCATAAGCTCAGTCTTAAGTAAGAGTATTGTTCAAATCAATGCGCTGGTGAATGAGTCGGAAGCTGAGATCTTCTCGGATTTTTCGGAAGTTCCAGAGGTTTTATTCAATACAAAACTACTCGAATCGTTTTTTAAGTCTTTAATAGAATACGCCATAATACATACCCCTACACCTCGTAAACCAGCCATTGATATTTTTTCATATCAGGAGCAAGAAGACAACATCCTTTTGGTAAAAGATAATAGTGATGGAAGCATTATGAGCAAACTATCTGAGTCTCAACAAGACCTGAAAGACACCCGTAGCATGGATCCTGATTCTTTAACCTTTAATGCCCTTAAATTGCAGATTGAGCAGCTAGGAGGTCGCATGGAAATCACTGCTAATTCAGGCGTTGGTTCTTCGATTAAAGTAATCTTTTAAACCTTATTCTGTTCTTGCTTTTGCCCTTTTGGAAATGCTTTTTTATTAAAGAGTATGAGCAACCCAACCCCGGTACTTATGGCTGTATCGGCAACATTAAAAACAGGATTGAAAAAGGAAAAGGAAAACATATCGACCACTTTTCCATGCAACCATTTTCCATAGCCACCACCCTGGGGTAAAAACTCAGCCACTTGACCCATACTGTGCTCAAAAAACACACCGTAGAAGACCGAATCAATGATGTTCCCCATAGCCCCTGCAAAAATCAGCGAAATCGACAAGGTAAGCACCCAAGAAGATTGTTTACGAAGGACATCATACAGCCAGTAGCCAATCCCAACGATCGCGAGCAGCCTGAAGACTGTCAAGATCAATTTGCCGTAATTCCCCGGTATTTTAGCCCCCCAAGCCATACCTTCGTTTTCAATAAAATAAATCTTGAACCACGAAAAAACCGCAACACTATCGTGTAAGGCAAAATGGGTCTTAATGTAAAATTTAGACCACTGATCAATGATGAGAATGATCAAGATTACAACAACAGCTTGGGTTGACTTCATATCAGGAGGTTCTCCTAGCGGCAGCGCTCTTTATTTCTGCATGTTTTTTGCTTCAATACTCAAAGTAGCATGAGGCACGATACGCAAACGCTCTGGCTTAATTAACTTACCTGTAACACGGCAGATTCCGTAGGTTTTGTTTTCGATTCGGATCAAAGCGTTTTTTAAATCCCGAATGAATTTTTCTTGTCTAATGGCCAGTTGAGAATTCGCCTCCTTACTCATGACTTCACTTCCCTCATCAAAGGCCTTAAAAGTAGGCGAGGTATCATCCGTTCCGTTGTTACTGTCATTTTTATAGGCGCTTTCAATCAAAGCCAATTGTTCCTTGGCTTTTTCTAGCTTTTCATTAATCAATACTTTGAACTCTTCGAGCTCCTTGTCCGTGTAGCGTGTCTTTTCTTCATTTGCCATAATTAACACTTTTTAATGTTCAGTTGGGTTGTTATATCATCAAATTCGAGGGCCTGCCCCTGCTCGAGTTGCTCCACAACGCTGAGTTGATCAGCCAAAGTCTCCTCAGTAACATAGTCACCAAAATGCTTTAACGCTTCATTGAGCACTGGATGCCCAACAAGACTAATTTCAATGCGATCCGTAACTTCGAGTCCACTGTCTTTACGCAAATTTTGAATGCGGTTGACCAGTTCACGACAAATCCCTTCGTATTTCAAAGATTCTGTAATGGTAACATCTAGGGCCACCGTCAGTCCATCTGCACTAGCTACGAGCCAACCCTCGATATCTTGTGAGCTAATGATCACATCGGACCGCTCTAAAGTAATACTTTTATCGGCCAATTCTAAACTCAAATTTCCGTTTTGTTCCAAAGCGCTTATGTGTTCTGGACCAAATTGACCAATCGCGGCCGCCACGGCTTTCATGTCCGAACCAAATCTAGGTCCGAGTTTTTTGAAATCAGGTTTAATTTGTTTGACTAAAATGCCTGAATCTTCACTAATGAGTTTTATTTCTTTGACATTAACCTCATGCTTGATTAAATCCTGAACCGCCAGAATATCTTGTTTTTGAGCCTCGCTCAAAACCGGAATCATGATGGTTTGCAACGGCTGACGTACTTTAATTTTTTCCTTTTGACGCAGTGAAAGAACCAAAGAAGAAACCGTCTGAGCCTTGTTCATTTTTCGCTCTAAATCAGAATCAATCTGCTTGATACTCGGCTTTGGAAAATCACTCAAGTGCACTGAAATAGGACTATCAGGATTAACCACAGAGGTCAGGTCGCGATAGAGTCTATCCATAAAAAACGGTGCTATCGGGGCGCCTATCTGCGCCACAGTGACCAAACACTGATAAAGGGTCTGATAGGCCGAAATTTTATCCGGACCATAACTTCCTTTCCAAAATCTTCTACGACTTAGACGAACAAACCAGTTGCTCAAATGCTCTTGTACAAATTCTGAAATTGCCCGTGCAGCCCGAGTTGGTTCATAAGCCGTATACGCGTCATCTACAGTCTGAATAAGCGAGTTCAATGCCGATAAGATCCATCGATCGATTTCTGGACGCTCCTCATAGGGCACCTCAACCTCCTTAAAAGTAAATCCGTCGACATTGGCGTAAAGGGCAAAGAACCCATAGGTGTTATAGAGTGTCCCAAAAAACTTATTGCGTACTTCGGCTATTCCTTCGAGATCAAATTTTAAGTTATCCCAAGGATTGGCATTACTGATCATGTACCACCGAGTGGCGTCAGGCCCATAAGTATCTAAAGTCTCAAAAGGATCGACGGCATTGCCAAGTCTTTTGGACATTTTTTGACCATTTTTATCCAGGACTAATCCGTTAGAGACCACATTTTTATAGGCGATATCGTCAAAAATCATGGTCCCAATGGCGTGAAGAGTATAAAACCATCCACGGGTTTGATCGACTCCTTCAGCAATGAAGTCTGCCTTGCGCCAAGTCTGCTCGACTTTTTCTTTATTTTCAAAAGGGTAATGCCACTGAGCATAAGGCATGCTTCCACTGTCGAACCAAACATCGATCAGGTCACTTTCGCGATACATCGGGGCTCCGTTAGAGGCCGTCAAGACGATTTTATCCACATGGCTTTTGTGCAAGTCCACTTGGGCATAGTTCTCCTGTGAAAAATCTGAAGGATCAAATGAGGCAAAAATATCCTCAGTCATATGGCCTGCTTTGACTGACTCAGCCATGCCTTCTTTAAGCTCCTGAATAGAGCCTATACATTTGGTCTCACGACCATCTTCTGTACGCCAAATCGGAAGTGGAATCCCCCAGAATCTCGATCTCGAGAGGTTCCAATCATTAGCGCTGGCCAGCCAGTTGCCAAATCGGCCTTCTCCCGTGGCTTTGGGCTTCCAGTTTATTTCTTGATTCAAGGCGTGCATACGATCTCTAAAATCGGTCACTTTGATAAACCATGAATCAAGTGGGTAATACAAAATAGGTTTGTCCGTGCGCCAGCAGTTCGGATAGCTGTGGACGTATTTTTCAACCTTAAAGGCTTTGTTTTCGATTTTAAGTTTGATGGCAATTTCGACATCGACACTCTTTTCAGGCGCCTGACCTTCTGGATAATATTCGTTCTTGACATAATACCCGGCAAAATCGGTCACCTCTTCACGGAAACGCCCTTGTAAATCGATTAAAGGGACCAATTGTCCTTCTTGGTCTGCAACCAGCATCGGAGGCACTTCTGGGGTTGCTTCTTTGGCCGCTTTGGCATCATCGGCACCAAAGGTAGGCGCGGTATGCACGATCCCGGTACCATCTTCTGTGGTCACAAAGTCACCGGAAATCACACGAAATGCATTTTCCGGGTTGTTGTGCGGTAATACATACGGCATGAGCTGCTCATAGCGCGCCCCCACCATCTCTGAACCGCTCAATTGGGTCACGATACAATAAGGGGTTTTTTTGGTCTGAGGATCAAGTGTGTTGTGATCCTTAATCTCTTCTACAGGTTCAAACTTTCCTGAAAAGACTTTGGACACCAGAGCTTCTGCCAACACCACATGAACCGGCTCCCCCGTATATTGGTTAAAAGTTTTGACGACAACATAATTAATTTTTGGGCCTACAGTAAGTGCTGTATTACTGGGTAAAGTCCAAGGCGTGGTGGTCCAAGCCAG
>CALJFV010000162.1 GCA_938074515.1 uncultured Flavobacteriaceae bacterium | reverse complement strand
CTGCTTATGAACTCAAGAAAATGGAATAGCAACATTTTTATAATTGTCTTACTTTCAGTATTTAGCAGTACACTCTCAGGACAGTCACTTTATGAGGATGCCTACCAGTGGAGAATTCCAGGGGGGAAATACATAGATCCCTCCTCATTTTTTTCGCTTCATGGCTATATCAATGCATTGTATGCAGGGCCCTCCGAACAATGGATGGAGGGAAGTACTAATGGCTTGGGATACCCAGGCCAAATGAATATTCCTTTGGCTAACAACAGTTCCTTCGGTCAAGATGCCGCTCTATGGATCAGCTCTGAAATTTCAGAAAATGTTTCAGCAGTATTAGAAATACATTTACATAAAAATGGATCAGGTCATCATGGAGAATTTGAAAATATTGCTCCTGAAGATGCAAAAGCCTATATCGGTTTATTTGTCACAGAGGCAAATGTTAAAGTAAAACTGCTCGAGAATTATTTAACCGTTTCAGCAGGAACTTTTTGGAGTGTTTTTGGTATCCAAAATAAAGACTGGCTCAGTGCGCAAAATTTATTCAGCACCATCCCCCTTGCTTCCGGAGCTTACTTGAGTCATTACAACGAAATTGGACTGCGTTTTGATGGTTTCCTCAACAAAGGGGACTGGGGCTTGAACTATGTGTTTTCGGTGGGTAATGGCTATGATCGATGGGACATCGATGGATTTGGTCACGCAGACATCAATGAAAACAAAACCATTAATGGACGCATATCTGTATTTCCTGGGCTTGGGGATAAACTAAATATTGGTATGAGTTACGGAAATGGCTTATTTGCGCAATACGACCATCATAATGTAGACCCTAACAGTGAAGGAATCTATGATCATAAATTCGAGGCTCTGGGTTTTGATTTGACTGGTAAATGGCAAAACTTAATGCTCCGCTCCTATTATATTGCATCAAGTGAGCAATACACCAATGATTTAGAACAATTTGACCTGCCAAATACTGGTTTTATGGCCGAATTAAAGTATGACCTTCCAATGGAAGGCAAATTTGGTTTGGAAACGATTATGCCAAAATTTAGATTTGATAGGCTCGATAAGAGTCAATTCATTGAAGAGACTTCAGATGAATATCAAGTAATAAGTGTAGGATCGAATATCGAAATTAAAAAGAATGTTATTTTTAGCTTTGATTATAGTTGGTTTAAAGAAAAATATAACAAATTAAATAATGATCGATTTATTGCACGAATAACCGCAAGTTTTTAAACTGGATTTTGCCCCGTAAAAATCTACCGAAAAAAACCTCAATGTTAAAGAACTTATTGGCTATACTTGTGTTATTTACATGCCTTTGGACAGTGCGTGGGCAAACTGCGTTGCCTCTAAGAAAGGACGTGCAGATTTCCATGGACCTTTATTGGTCAAAGAGTTTTGACCTTATTGAGGATAATCGTTTTGTCGAGCTCGAAAAATTACTAACACAATTAGTCCCAAGTTCTCTAGGGATTTGCGCTAGTTTCGATAATGAATACAATAAATTATCAAGTGTCTTAAACAACTCAGCCCTTAAAACTTTTGACTCTCAAAAAGCATTAACTGAATTCATAACGATACTTATTGTTTACGAGGTCCAAAGGATACACCCAATCTTAGACCCAAGAGAAAGGAAGGAGCGTATTCTCGGACTTTTCAAAGAATTGATTGTAATTCAAAAATATATCAAGGATCTCGATTTCGATACTTACCGTCAGTTAGTCAACTGTTTTCGTCGGCTAAATCAACTAAGTGGTGACCCAGAGGGCTTAAAACAATTTGTTGATAGACAAGAATTTTTATCTAAATATGCAATAAAGTGTTAAGGCATATTTCCCATATTGTCAATAAACTATCTTTAGGAAAATACACCAATGACATTCTATTTGCACTCATCTTATTTATTGCCTCTTTTGTAGCAATCTCTACCATAGTAAGTACCCAAAAACGTTCGTTGGAATCAGATTTGATGCTAAAAGCCTCATTAATAAAGGACGCTATTATTAATCAAAGTAAGCTCAATTTCCTATTGAGTGATTCCATCGGCTTTTCTAAACTCCACAATCAAATTTTTGAAACAAGTGAACAAGTCATTGAAGCCAGCTTTTATAATATTTACGGCCAGTTAATTTGGGGGCTTCCCAAGGATAATCTATCTAAAAAAAATCTTGAAATTCCCACAGGCTCAGATTTTATTGATTTTGGGGACTCAATAGTTTTAAATTTCCCCGTTCGAGACAATTCTGATGAGCAGTTAGGGACCATTCAGTTCAAATGTGATACACAGCAAATCAATAATGAATTATCCGCCCTAAAAATCCGCCTCTTTGTTCTGTCCTCACTTTTAATTATTACACTCTTAGCCATTTCGCTTTGGGCACGGAGTAAACTTTTATCGTTAACCCAAAGTCAAGCATTTTCTCGAGCGAAAATTGAACTATCCGAAAAAAATAACGCCCAACTCGAAGCAGAAAATAAATTCCTTGAAATAATCTCTGGCCAAAATAATTTATACGATATAGGTCTCGAAATTGTCAAATTTTTTGGAGATTACCTTAAAACCAATGACACCGTTTTATTTGCTTACCTCGATAATGAGCTTGTAAAAATCGCCTCCCTTCGTGATTTAAGTAAAGGAAAATCAGAAAACGAAACCATTGAAAAACTCAAACTTGGTCAAGGGATTTGCGGCTCAGTGGCATTAAACCTAAAAGGACGCATCGTTGCGGACACCTCATTAACTCCTGAGTACATACAAGACGGTCAAAAAATGCTGTCAGAAATAACAGTGCCTATTATTATTGATGATGAATTGGTGGGCGTCTTGGATGCAGAGCATTCTGAAATAAATTATTTCACCAAAGTACAATTCGAGTTTTTAACAAAAATATCTAACCTGATTGCTTTAGGTTTAAAAAACTCTATTTCCCGAATTCAAATTGAACGAAAAGACTCTGAACTGAGGTTTTCAGCGGAACGCCTTGAAAATATGATCGAAAATTTGTCGCGAGGCATTGCCTTTGAAAATAAAGAAGAACACATTGCCCATTTAAATCAAAAATTCATTGATTTAATGGGCTTGACTGTTAAAAAGAGTGACATTATTGGAATGCATTGTGATCAGGCACGTATGTTGCTCTCAACCGTATTTCCTGAATCTGAGCGATTCGCCGAACGAACCATTGAGATTATCAAAAATAGAAAGGTCGTTTCCGACGATACTCTTAACCTTCTTGATGGCCGTTCTGTAACCCGCCACTACGCCCCGGTCTATCAAGATGGTGAATTTATCGGTAATCTTTGGGCTTATGCAGATAACACCATAGAAACACGCTTTTATGAAAACCTCAACTACGAGCGCGAGAAGTACATGAACATTATCGCCAATATGGAAATTGGGCTTCTTGAAGTG
>CALJFV010000161.1 GCA_938074515.1 uncultured Flavobacteriaceae bacterium | reverse complement strand
GACATTATTGAAAAAATTGACATTGGGGGTATTTCTTTGATTCGGGCGGCTGCTAAAAATTTTGCCGATACTTTTTGCCTGTCTTCAGTCACAGATTACGAAGAATTTTTAGACTTGCTCCAAGCACAAAATGGAACCACTACCCTAGCCCAAAGAAAACTTTTTGCGGCCAAAGCGTTTGCCTGCTCTTCTCATTATGACACTGCGATTTTTAATTATTTCAATCAGGACACGCAACTAGATCACTTAAAACTCAGTATTGACCAAGGTCAATCATTGCGTTACGGTGAAAACCCACATCAAAAAGGAGAGTTTTTCGGTGCAATGGATCAGATGTTTGATAAACTTCACGGCAAAGAACTCAGCTATAACAATCTACTCGATGTGGATGCCGCAGTGCAGCTCATGAATGAATTTCAAGGTTCAGACTTTCTGCCCAGCTTTGCGATTTTAAAACACAATAACGCCTGTGGTATGGCTCAGGGCAAAAGTTTGAGCGAAGCTTATGCCAAAGCACTTGCTGCTGACCCGGTTTCTGCTTTTGGCGGCGTCTTAATTGCCAATCAAAAAATTGATTTAGAGACTGCCCAACAGATTCACGAGCTTTTTTGTGAGGTTGTAATTGCGCCTGGATTTGACCAAGAGGCATTTGCTCTTTTATCCCAAAAGAAAAATAGAATTCTACTGGTCCAAAAAATATTTTCCAGTCCTGATCATACCCTAAGAACTTGCCTCAATGGCGTTTTAAGACAAGAGCGCGACGCCAAGACAGATGAGCAAAAGGATTTGACCATGGTAACCAACCGTACTCCTTCACAATCAGAAATCGACGACCTGCTCTTTGCCTCTGTGATTTGTAAACACACCAAATCAAATACCATAGTTCTGGCAAAAGACGGACAACTTTTTGCCAGTGGTACAGGTCAGACCTCCAGAGTCGATGCTTTAAGACAAGCCATTGAAAAAGCAAAGTCTTTTAATTTCGACCTCAATGGCGCGGTAATGGCCAGTGATGCCTTTTTCCCATTTCCAGACTGTGTTGAGATTGCGGACAAGGCCGGAATAAAGGCGGTTATTCAACCTGGAGGTTCCATAAAAGATCAGCTGAGTATTGACTATTGCAATGCGCATAATTTATCCATGGTATTTACCGGAACCCGTCACTTTAAGCACTAAATTTTATTACATTTGTTAGGAATCGCAACCTTTTCACCAATACAATAACTACAGCATGGGATTTTTTGATTTTTTGACCGAAGAAATTGCCATCGATTTAGGAACCGCAAATACCCTAATTATCCACAATGACAAGGTTGTCGTGGACGCCCCAAGTATTGTGGCGCGCGATCGAATGAGCAATAAAATTATTGCTGTGGGACGAGAAGCTGCACGCATGCAGGGAAAAACCCACGAAAATATTAAAACAATTCGCCCCCTTAAAGATGGAGTAATCGCAGACTTTGACGCCAGTGAAAAAATGATCAACATGTTCATTAAAGACATCCCTGCGCTCAAGAAAAAATGGCTGACCCCGTCATTGCGGATGGTTATCTGTATTCCAAGCGGCATTACAGAAGTGGAGATGCGTGCTGTAAAAGAAAGTGCTGAACGTGTAAATGGAAAAGAGGTCTATCTGATTCATGAGCCTATGGCCGCAGCCATTGGTATTGGCGTCGATATCATGCAACCAAAAGGCAACATGATTGTCGACATTGGTGGAGGAACCACCGAAATCGCGGTTTTAGCCCTAGGCGGTATTGTCTGTGATAAATCTGTGAAAATTGCTGGGGACGTCTTCACCAATGATATCGTTTATTATATGCGCACCCAACACAACCTTTACGTGGGAGAGCGCACGGCAGAAAAAATAAAAATTCAAATTGGCGCAGCCACTGAAGATTTGGAACTCCCTCCAGACGAAATGGCGGTTCAAGGGCGAGATTTGCTCACGGGAAAACCAAAACAAGTTCAAACCTCTTATCGAGAGATTGCAAAAGCCTTGGACAAATCTATATTGCGTATTGAAGATGCTGTCATGGAAACCTTGTCGCAAACACCCCCAGAATTAGCGGCAGACATCTACAACACGGGGATTTATCTCGCTGGAGGAGGGTCGATGTTACGTGGGCTGGATAAGAGACTCTCTCAAAAAACGGATCTTCCCGTTTACATTGCAGAAGATCCACTACGGGCTGTGGTTCGTGGCACAGGGATTTGCCTGAAAAACTTAGCTAAATACAAAAGTGTATTGATTAAATAAAAGAGCACATAGGCCAACATGCAGCAGATTATTGAATTTTTTATCCGCAATAAAAATTTTCTGTTGTTTTTGACGCTCTTTTCTTTGGGTTACACCTTGACCCAAAGAGCCCATTCAGGACTTTATACAAGAAATATTGCCTCGAGTAATCAAATTACTGGTACGGTATTTTCATGGCTTGCTGACAAACGCAATTATTTTTCCCTTAAAGAGCAAAATGAAGAATTAAGCGCTGCAAATACAAAACTATTTGCGCAATATTATTCATCTCAAAAAGATAATCAGGACAGTATTGTTGGATTGAACGCCGAGTTACTCAGGAAAGAGTTGCTTCTAGATTCACTCGAAGCGCAATCTTTGAAAATTATTCAAGCACATGTAATCAACAACACTTATCACAGGCTTAAAAACACACTCACCATTGACAAGGGACGCATAGACGGTGTTGTTCCGGATATGGGCGTCTCGAGTCCAGTGGGAATCGTCGGAATCATCACACACGTTTCCGAGCACTATTCTGTGGCTCAATCAGTTTTGAACACAAACAGCCGCGTGGTCGTAAAGAGTAAAAATTCTAATCATTTTGGCACCCTCATTTGGGATGGAGTTAGTGTTGATAATTTACTGCTGACTGAAATCCCAAAGATTGCCGCTTTATCTGTGGGAGATTCCCTGGTCACTGATGGAAAATCAACGATATTTCCTCGAGGATGGCCCGTAGGAACGGTCACAGACATAAAACCAGCTGAGGCTCAAGATTATTTAGA
>CALJFV010000160.1 GCA_938074515.1 uncultured Flavobacteriaceae bacterium | reverse complement strand
TATTTTCGAAAAAAAATGGACTAGATATGCGCCCTCTGTTTGGCCTTTGTTTTCTTCAGTCCACGCTCTAAAGACTGAACGCTCAAATCTATTGCAGCTTCGAAAGAAGAGGCCTCTTTTTTGATGACTAATTGTTCGCCTGGTAAGTGCAACAAGATCTCTGATATTTTATTAGATTTTTCAGAACTATTAACCACTTTTAGAAATACCTCGGCCCTTATGATACGATCGTAAAATAACTCCAATTTATCGAGCTTTTTTTGAATGAAATTGTTGAGTTTAAGACTCACGGAATGTTGCGGAGATTGAATTGTGACTTTCATAACACATGAATTTTATGGTTAAGATTTATTATTTCTGGGATGGGCCCTTGCATGAGCCTGCTTCAGTTTCGCGATACTGTTGTGCGTATACACCTGTGTCGAGGACAAACTCGCATGACCGAGCAATTCTTTGACTGCATTCAGGTCAGCACCTTCATCCAAAAGATGTGTAGCAAAAGAGTGACGCAAGATGTGCGGGCTCCGCTTTATTTTTTTGGACACCTTACTAAAATAACTATTTATCACGCGGTATACAAGCTCGGGATAAATTTTAACGCCTTTTTGGGAGAGCAATAAATATTCTTGGTCGACGATGCTGTCCAGTTTTAAACGCTCTTGAATATAGCCTCTGAATACGGGCTCTAGAGCCTCAAGCAACGGGATTAAACGTTCTTTCTGTCGCTTTCCACGAACCTTTACGACTTTAGAGGACCAATCAAAATCCACCAGTTTTAAGTCCACCAATTCAGCCCGTCTCATACCGGTTGCATAAAAAAGTGAAACGATAAGACGATCACGAGAACCTTCGAAGCCCTCCACTTGTTCTAACAATGTCATGACCTGATTAATCTCATCCATAGAAAAGGGCACTTGAACTTTAGTAGACGTTTTAAGGGCGCGATGCTTCACCATTGGATCCATTTCAATTTGCTGTGTCTTTAGTAAAAATTTGAAATAAGCCTTGAGCGACGATATTTTTCGATTAATCGTTCTATTTGTCTTACCCTGTTCCACCAAGGCAACAATCCAACTTCGAATCATGGGATAGTTCACTTGAACAAAGTCTTGCGCCTGGTAATGCTCCAAAAGATAGTCTTTGAAAAAACTAAGGTCCTTTAAATAGGCTGTAACTGTATGTTTAGAGTAATTTTTCTCTAAACTCAGATAATCGGCAAAATCTTGAAAATGAGAGTAATTCATAATTTAACATGGACCTACCTCAATTTACGAAAATCCAGCGAACCGCTGTTTTTTCTTTTAAAAATTGCTGGGATTTTTTTCAAAAAAAAATCCGCCGAGTTTCTCGGCGGATTCATTGCAATTATATGTGCTCGATCTAGATTTCCTCTTGATCACGCAAATGCTGAATGTATTGTGCTTTTTGAACTTGAGCACGTCTTTTGACAGAAGGCTTGGTAAATTGCTGTCTTGAACGCAATTGACGCATCGTCCCTGTTTTGTCAAACTTACGTTTGAAACGCTTTAGGGCTCTGTCGATATTTTCTCCGTCTTTTACTGGTATAATTAACATAGTGTCATCACCTCCTCTCTTTAGGACGGCAAATATAAAATTTTTCTAGAAAATAAAAATGTCTTTTCTACGAAATTAAGTGACCGGCTTATAGGACTTCCCATCTACCACCATCTTGGCGATGATTTCCTTAAGAATTTCTGAAGTTCCTCCCCCTATTGGTCCCAGCCTACTGTCTCTAAAGTGGCGTGCCATGGGATACTCTTCCATAGAGCCATAGCCTCCAAGAAATTGAACACATTCATAAGCCACTTTATCAGAAACTTTGGTCGACATAAGCTTAGACATTGTAGCTTCTTTAACCACATAAGATCCGCGGTTCATCGCGTCTGCCACGGCATAATTAAACGTCTTACACACGGTAACTTCTGTACTCAACTCTGCCAATCGATGGCGTAAGGCTTGAAATTCCGCGATAGATTTTCCGAATGCTGTTCGGTCTTTCATATAGTCGATAGTGTACGCTAACGCCCATTCACTTCTGGCATGAGCATTAATTCCCATAATCAGTCGTTCTGACGCAAAATGTTGCATGATATAGCCAAATCCTTGTCCCTCAAGTCCGAGCATTTGATCTTTATGGACTTGGACTTGATCAAAAGCCAATTCTGCAGTGTCTGAGGCCCGCCATCCTAGCTTATCTAGCTTGGTCGCGGAGAGACCTTTCATATTGCGATCTAGGATAAAGAGGCTGATCCCTTTATTGCCCTTTTCTGGACTCGTTTTTGCTGCGACAATTAAGTAGTCACTGTAAACGCCATTGGTTATAAAAGTTTTTGAACCATTGATTGTGTAGTAATCCCCATCGAGTATTGCCGTAGTGCGCATTCCGCTAACATCACTTCCACCAAAAGGTTCGGTAACACAAAGGGCCCCGATTTTTTCGCCAGTGATACTTGCAGTAAGGTATTTCGCCTTTTGAGCTTCATTTCCTTCCGCATTGAGATGAGTCATTGCGAGATAAACATGAGCCCAAATCGCCGCAGCAAAACCGCCGCTATTGACACGCTGCAACTCCTCCAAAAAGATTACGGTATAGAAAAAATCTAACCCCAAGCCGCCATAAGCCTCAGGATAAGACAAGCCCAAATAGCCCATTTCAGCAAACTTCTTCCATATAAATGGCTCTATAGTCCCTTCCTTTTCCCATTTATCAATATGAGGAACCACTTCTTTGTTTAAAAATGCGCGAAAAGAGATTCGAAAAGCCTCATGCTCTTCGGTAAAATACGATTGATTCATCAAAGACAATTTAATTCCCAAGGACTTACAGGCCCTCAGGTTCATTTTTCATAGCATACAAATATAACTGAATTACCTCAAATAACAGCGGCTGTATTTGTTCAAGCCCTTGTAATTCTTCAAGGTCCTTTAACCCCTGGCGAAGCTGAACGAATTCCCAAATAGATTTGGCCAAAGAAAAACTAATACCAGGAATCTCCGTTAAATCTGACGGGTATAGCGTGTTAATATTTCGAGTCACTAAAGTCTTCTCGTCAAAAGTAAAAGACCTCAACAGGGCATCCTTCAATTTTGGGGTGACCCCATATATCATAAGAAGTTCCTGTTCATAGCCAATGCCTCCCCATTTTTGTCCAGCCCTAAGGATGCGTTGCGATATCGCTGGGCCTATCCCGTTAATACGCATAAGCTGCTCTTGATTCGCTAAAGAGAAGGGTATTTTTTTTGCTTGAACAGGTGGTTCAAGTTTTGGCTTATTCACAAATTCTGGAAACTTAAACAAGGATGAAAATTCGTTCAACCAAGCATCAGAAACTTGAGTCACACGCCGAAAGTCTTCTCTGCTATTAATCCAGTTTCCTTCCTGACGAAATTTCTGAAAACGGGTAAACTCCGTCGCAGACATCCCAAGACGATCCGCTTTTGCTGGGGTAATAAAATTCGGGTTAAATGGATACATTCGTTGGCCGCGCTGAACATTGGACTCAATCACAGAATCATAAGCTGCTAACCAAGCTGCAACCTCTTTCCCGTCTAATTCAATCATAAATGAATCTGATGATTTCGGCAAAGACTCTACGATTAACATCATAGAAAATAAAAACAGTGCAATAAAAAAGCCGCCGCGTTCCATTTTAGTGAGACGCAAACGGCTGTATTTTAAACTTGGAATCCCCATACATTAAGTCATGGGGAGTCAGTATCAAACGAAAACTATGACTCCTTTATTGCCACCAAGAATCTTTTGAGCTGTTCTTTAACCACTGGGAATAAGAAATAAAGGCCCAGCATGTTCGGGAATACCATTGCAAAAATCAT
>CALJFV010000159.1 GCA_938074515.1 uncultured Flavobacteriaceae bacterium | reverse complement strand
ATAGCGCGTAAAGTTTGCTTTGTCTCCACCGACAATTCCGTCTTGACTCAAAACAGAGGCACCGCCGGAATAGGTTGATTTTTTAGATCCGCCGTTCAAAGAAATGCTCTGGTTGAATACAGGGGCTTTGGAGAATACCTCTTCTTGCCAATCTGTGCCCGTGCCGAGAGCAGCGACACTTGGATAGACAATAGGAGAACCATTGGCTACGAATGCCTCATTGATGAGTAAGCCATATTCGGTAGCATTCAAAGCAGGTAATTTTCGTGTCGTCTCTTGAAATCCTACATAGCCATCATATTCGACACTGAGTGGCGTTGCCTTGCGTCCAGTTTTGGTAGTAATCAAAATCACCCCATTGGCGGCGCGCACCCCATAAATCCCTGCGGTAGCATCTTTCAAGACATTGATGCTTTCTATGTCCGCGGGGTTAACTACGCTTAAATCTTCGATGACATTCCCGTCGACCAAAATCAGGGGTTGGTTGTCTCCATTGGTTGAAATACCACGAATACGGATATCAGAGCGACTTCCAGGAGAGCCCGACTGAGTGGTTATTTGAACCCCGGCCACCTGACCCTGAAGGGCCTGTTCAATCCGCACCGGATTCAATTCCTCAATGGTTTCGCTCGAAATGATTGAGACAGCACCAGTAATTTCTTTTTTACGCTGGGTTCCGTAACCGATAACGATCACTTCTTCGAGGGATGCAGCGTCTTCAGACAGAGAAACAGAAAAATTTCTTTGTGTCCCGACGGTCACAGTTCGGCCCAAAAACCCGAGATAGGTAATGGACAATTTAGAATCTTCGCCGCCTACACTTATCGAGAAGTTACCATCAAAGTCTGTTGTGACTCCGTTATTGGTCCCGACTTCAACAACTGAAGCGCCAATCAATGGCTCGTTGTTGTTGTCTGTAACTTGTCCAGAAATAGTGATTTCCTGTGCATGCGCTGAAATGCTCCAAAAAAAGGATAGAGCAAATACAAAAAATTGCTTCATGGTCTGTTAGTTTGAGCACAAATTAGCAAAGTTTGACCTGTCAAGACACCTCTAAGAACTATACAAAAATGATACAGTGTAAAAGCGCCGGACCTTCAAACCAGCAATCTATAGCTAATTAATTGATTTTCATAGCATTATCCTATGTAGATACTAAGTGTTTTTCTTGGTTATCTACCTAGGCAGCGACTAATTTACAAAAAATGTTGTGGTAATGTTGTGTGCTGAATAAGGAATGTAAAGGACCCTACAAATGAATGACGTATTCGCTTAAATTCACATCTCGCTCTAAATCAAGTTTTTTGCGCAATCTGTAGCGCTTGATTTCAACACTACGCGCAGAGATGTTGAGGAGCGGGGCAATTTCTTTTGAGGATAAATTTAAACGTAAATAAACACATAACCGTAAATCATTTGGCGTGAGACTTGGGTGCTTTTCCTTGATGCGCTTGAAGAATTTCTTGTCGGCATGATTAAAGGCTTGTTCAAAGAACTCCCAGTCTTGGTCGTTTTTCAAGGCCTTGTCAATAATAGACAGCGCCGGGGTTATATTTCCTGTTTCTTCTTTTGATTTAACCAGCTCAGATTTCAATTTATTTAGCGTAGTGTTCTTATTAATCATGCTCATGGTAGAGATAGCGAGTTCTCTATTTCTGGCCTCAATATCTTGTTGGAGCTGCTGGTTCTTAAGCGCCATGATCTCCTTTTGGGCCGCCAAATCACGCAATTCTAGGTCTGCGGTTTTGGCCTTCAACATACGGTCTCTTTGGCGTTTATAATAACCGCGATAGATGAGATTAAGCCCAATAATAATAAGCACCGCTAGGATAACATAAAGCATCACAGCAAGAGTCGATTGATACCATGGAGGAGTCACTACAAAACGCAATGTAAGAGGCTGCTCAAGTAGAATCCCGTTGTACATGGTGCGTACTTCAAAGGAATAGTGATCCGGGGGTAAATTAGTAATATTAAAGTGGCTAAGTTCTGACCAATCGCTCCATTGATTGTAATAGGGCATAATGCGGAAGGAATACAAGATGTGGTTGTATTTGCCGTATTCTGGAAAATGAAAATTAAAACTGAGATTGTTCCATCGATAATCCAGTTCTGTTTCCGATTGCCAGGACAAATTAATCGATTTTCCCTCAGCGTCTGTAGCCGTGAGCTGGTCGAACTGCGTGGTCATACTCGGAATGCTGGGCGTTTCTCCCTGGACCCGAAGATACCCTTGAGCATTCCCATAAATCATATCGTTTGCAGCAGTAAAGGATAAATTCTCGTGCCCAGGTAGATCCTGTCTTAATTCCTTTGGCAAACTCAAATAATTAAATTGATATGAACCGTCTATTGGATCTGTGGAAACGCCCACTAGATTTTGATCTGTAAAAAACCATAACCGACCGTAATTGTCAGCGATCATGCGGCCCGTAGTATAATGATGATCTTCAAATAGGGCACTGAGCTCAAGGTCCTTTATAAAATTATTTGTTTCATGGGTTTTGCGAAACACCCCATGTTCAGAAGCGTAATAAAGGCTGCCTTGATATGTTTCTAGATCGGAATGTATGCCTTTTTTCAATTCAGGAATCAACGAATATTCCAATATATTTTCAAAGCTTTGGTCGGGCTTTAGCAAGAAAACGCCCTTGTATTCGTGACTTACTACGATTTCATTGCTTTGCGTGACTTCAAAGTGTTTCGCTGAATAATCAAAGCCTTCAATTTTGTGCGACAAATTCCAGAGGTCAGAAGCATTTTTATGCAACAGATAAAGCCCGTCATAATTCCCTTGAAGCACCCAGTCATCGCGTCCAGGAAGGGGTTTAAAGTCCCAAGCGCCTTGGATGTCGGATATTTTACTTAATTGACCCGCGCTTAAAACGAAGGTTCCTGCATTGTGCCCGCAAAAAAGACTATTTCCCAGGGGAACCAAACTCCATACTTGGCCTGCCGTTCCGGGCACTTTTTCAAAAGGAATTTTTTCATCAACAGGGCGAAAGAAGAGCCCTTGATTGGTACCTAGATAGAGATTGCCATTAAAGACGGCAGAGGCGTATGTTGTGCCGAGCAAGCCGTTCTGTTCAACATAAGGCCGGATGTTGGACGCAGCATTAATGCAGGCAATTCCATTATCTAATCCAGCCCAAATATTGGACTGTGCATCCTCGAAAAGGCTTAATACGGTGTTGTTTTCAATGCCATTACTTCGTGTAAAATGAAAATCGATACTCTGGTTTGATTTATTGAGGGCGATTAAACCATCCGCAATGGTCCCAAGGATCAGCCGACCATTTTTTGTGGCGGTCACGCTGTAAATTTCATACTGACTTAGGGTCTTGTTTAATTGTTCAGACCAAGGAGTAAAGCCATTATTCTCTAAAACAAAAAGGCCTTTGTTTTCATGGGCAAAGATTGTCTGGTCCATCACAGAGGCAGCGCCAACCAGTCTGCCATTTGTTGTTATTTCTGAGCGATTCACCAGTTGTTTTTGACCATTTTGAACCGTATACAACCCTTGATTTAGGTCGTGAAAATAGAGCTGGCCATTGACAACGAAGGCTTTAGATAGTGTGTGCTCAGCCTCAATAATTACCGTATTGTTTGTGGCTAAATCCATCATGATTAGCCGTTGAAGGGATTGGGCAACAAGCCACTTATCATAATTAAAAATCTGCCAAAATTGTTCGTCTTCTATCGGCCGGATAGCGCGCTGGTCCATTAATGAGGTATAGGTCAAACCGCCCTTGTTGTCCGTTAACCAATACCCAAAATCCATGTAAAACCCAGTATAAATGCGCTCACCAATGGCGTTCACAGAACGCATCACACTTTGGTTCGGTGTCGGGTAGAGCGTCCATCGGCTCCCATTAAAACGCAATAGGCCGTCGTTGTTTGCAGCATAGATTTCATTACTAGGCCCTTGGCTCACCATCCAATTTTGGTTGTTGGCGCCGTAAACTTCTGCCGTATAATTGACAACGGGCGGCAGTTCTTGGCTTTGGCATGGCCATAGCGTTATGTTTAAAAATCCCAGTAATAGAATTATTAGAGCCTGAATATGCATAAAGGACGTTTACAGAAGCTCAAATTAAGCGATATTATTCAACAAAGCCAAATAGCAAGTCCTTCCGGGTTTTAAAGGTTTATGGTAGATAAAATAGATCGTATCTCCGCAAAAGGTACTGGACACAAGATAATGGGTCCCTTGGAACACATTATTTTGGATTTCAACACACAAAGCTGTTTTAAGACGGGTTAACTTTAATTGATGCGGGAGTAAATAAAGTTGTTTTGGAGATAAAACCCCTTTTGGAATTTTTGAAAAAGCACCAAAAAAGCCTGCTAAGTAGGCACTATCAAGGGATTGAAATAGAATTTTAGGGGCTTCAAATCGCAATAAGGTGTGGCCCCCTAATACAGCAATTTTATCGGCATAACCCAAGGCTTCATAAGCGTCGTGTGTGGCCGTAAGACATGTAATTCCTTTTTCTTTCAAGTACGCAAATAGGGTTTGCCTTAAATCAGCGCGTCGAGGAAGATCTATTTGGCTAAAAGGCTCATCAAGCAAGAGAATTTCTGGCTCGGTCGCTAGAGCTTTGGCCAGGGCAATACGCTGTCTTTGTCCGCCGCTTAACAATCGTGCTTTAGTGTGCTTCATGGCCGTGAGACCCACAACTTCAAGAAGTTCATTCACCCGCCGGTCACTCTCCTTTAAATCAAACCTGGGTAAATCAGCAGCAATATTTTCAGCTACTGTGGTCATCGGCATTAAAGTAAATTCTTGATCGACCAGCTTCATGAATGGGGCCCCCGGAATTAGCTGTGATTCAGTGCCCGGGACTTCTCGGCCAAGCCAAAAAATACGCCCTTGGGGAGTGGGTAAAAGCCCATAGATTATATGCAATAGTGTAGATTTTCCGCCACCACTTTCTCCTAAAATAGCCAAATGAGTCCCTTGGTCTAAAGAAAAATTCACCTCACGTAAAACGACATCTTCCTGATAGGCGAAGTGTTTAATATGGACTTCAAGTACGTTAGATGTGGCCAAAAGATTAGGTTTTTAATTGCCCGCCGACATCCTCAGGGAGCACGCGATATCCCATGTGGAATAAGGTAAAGCCAAAAATATCTGAGTACTGTTCTATGGTTTTACTCACAGGAGTACCTGCGCCGTGTCCTGCGTCCGTTTCAATTCTAATCAGCACAGGAGCAGCCCCGCTTTGTTTCGCTTGAAGTTCTGCCGCAAATTTAAAGCTATGTGCAGGCACAACGCGATCGTCGTGGTCTCCTGTAGTGACTAAGGTTGCAGGATAGGACACCCCTTGCTTGACGTTATGTACAGGTGAATAACCCAATAGGTAGTCAAACATCTCCGGGCTGTCTTGTGCGGTCCCATAGTCATACCCCCAACCTGCACCAGCAGTGAAGGTGTGATAACGCAGCATGTCTAAGACACCAACCGCAGGCAATGCCACGCGCATCAAATCAGGCCGCTGGGTCATGACGGCCCCAACCAGAAGGCCCCCGTTCGACCCCCCGCGCACAGCTAAATAATCACTGCTGGTGTAGTTATTTTTGATCAGATATTCTGCAGCAGCGATAAAGTCATCAAAAACGTTTTGTTTCTGCATTTGGGTTCCGGCCTTGTGCCAAGTTTTTCCATATTCTCCTCCACCGCGAATATTCGGCACAGCATAGATGCCGCCTTGTTCTAGCCAAACAGCATTCAAGATGCTAAAAGAAGGTGTAAGGCTGATATTAAATCCGCCGTAGCCATAAAGTATGGTTGGGTTTTTACCGTCGCGCTTTAACCCCTTTTTATAAGTTATAATCATTGGCACCTGGGTCCCGTCTTTGGAGGTATAAAACACTTGCTCGCTGGTGTAGTCCTCCGATTTGAAGTCTATTGCTGGCGTAATGAATAATTCGGAGGCTCCAGAGGCGATGTCCATTTTGTACACGCTGCCTGGAGTGGTGTAATTAGTAAAGGAATAAAAGAGTTCGGTTTCATCTTTTTCAGCACCAAAACCGCCCGCGCTTCCAGGGCCAGGTAGGTTGATTTGTCGAATTTCATTACCGTTGTAGTCATACTGATAGACTTGTGAAATCGCATCGACCATATACTCAGCAAAAAGATAGCCCCCAGCTGTATTAATTGACAGAACGTGTTCTTTCTCAGGAATAATGTCTTTCCAGTTTTCTGGGGTTGGTGACGAAAGATCCGTGTGCACTATACGCTTGTTTGGCGCATCGAGATTAGTACTCAAATAAAGGGTAGTGCCCTCTGTATCGATTACCGAGGTGTCACTATCGCTATTCCCAATTATGGTAATAAACCCAAGTTCTGGGCGTTTAAAATCCATAATGTAGAGCTTATTGCCTGAAGTCGCATTACTGGCACTGACCACAAGATAACGTTGATCTTCAGTCACCCCACCGCCTACGTAGCGGTATTTTTCGTCCGGGTCACCCCCAAAGATTAATTGATCCTCTTTTTGTTCGGTTCCTAATTTGTGATAGTACAGCTTATGGCGATCTGTTTTTTCAGAAAGCTCACTGCCTTTTGGTTTGTCATAACTTGAATAGTAAAAGCCTTCGTTGCCGCGCCAAGAAAGCCCGCTGAACTTGATATCCATTAGGGTGTCTCCCACCAAAGCCTTGTTTTGGGTATCCATAACTAAAACTTTACGCCAATCACTTCCTCCTTCTGAGATACTGTAAGCTGCGAAACCTCCATTTTCTGAAAAACTTACCCCGCCGAGCGAAATCGTTCCGTCTTCTTTAAAGGTATTTGGGTCTAAAAATACTTCAGCATTTTCAGCACTATCTCCAGTTTTGTAGCGGTAAAGAACGTACTGGTTTTGTAGTCCGTTGTTTTTATAAAAATAAGTATAATCCCCCTCCTTAAATGGAGCAGTGACTTTTTCGTAATTCCAAAGCTGTGTCAGACGAGACTTGAGGGCATCCCGAAAAGGTATTTCATTTAAATGGCCAAAGGTCACTTTGTTTTGTTCGGCGACCCAAGCACCCGTTTCCTCGCTTCGATCATCTTCGAGCCAACGATAGGGATCTGCTACTTGAGTGTCGAAATACTGATCAACAGTATCGACCTTTTTAGTTTCTGGATAACTCAGGGGACTGAATTCAGGTTTTTGAGTTTGGTTGCAGCCCATTGTGATTAGAATTAAAGAGAGAAGAATAAGGTTTTTCATGAGGTGAACTTTTGAGATTCGAAAATACGGATTTTCTGTGGTTTATATCGGGACAAAAAAACCGCCTTGAAAGGCGGTTTTTTAGCAATAGTATAACGTTATATTTTCCCATGGCACTGATAAAGCGTGCCAGGAGGGGCGTAATACAACTTATTTCTTGATGAATTTTTGGCTTCGGACATTTCCGGTCTGAGTTAATCTCAGCACATAGTTTCCTTGGGCAAGTGCCGCTACATTGATACTTCCATTAGTTAAAACACCCTGGGTTACGACTTTACCTTGCATGTCGAAGACATCGTATTTTGCGCCTTCGATGCTTTGTGCCCCGCTAACCATAAGCAGGTCCCGCACCGGGTTCGGTGACAACGCAATGGCTAAAGGATCTTGGTCATTAACCCCAAGAGTAGTTGATCCTTCCACGATAACAATAGTTTGATTCACGGCCACATTTTCAAGCGTGTCCACAATACCAGAGGGCCATTGCACGGTGATGGTTGCAATTTCAGCATCCTGTCCTAGACCAAAATGCGTGTTCAATGTACTCATCAATCTAAAGCCCTCTCCACTGCGGACTTCACGGATTTGACTGCCCAGGTCTGACACTAGAGTAATTCGTGCGCCGATTCCGTTTCGATTACTTTGGACACCTACAGTATTGATGGTCAAATAGTTGTTATTGTTCGCATCATTCATATACATGGTGCTTCCGGTGAATGAATCGACAAACCCATCATTATTCAAGTCTCCGAAACTACCATTGTTGCTCGGCAATACATTGTTGTACAGAGTAAAGGTCAAATCACCGTTATTCAAAAAGATGTTCCCGTTTGAAGCGATGTCCACAAACCCATCGTTATTGAAATCATAGGCGCAGTTTTCAATCCCTGTAGCGGCTAAATCTTGTACTCCTGAGGAGGCGGAAATATTCGTAAATGTGCCATCGCCGTTGTTGGTCATAAGTTTATGGGCAAAAGGGTCCGTGCTGTTACCAACAAAAACGTCCATGTCTCCATCATTATCATAATCAGCCCAAGCTGAAGACCATGTTTGCATTGGGTCAAGTAACCCTGCCGTGGCGGCAACTTCGGTAAAGTTCCCGAAACCATCGTTTTGGTGCAACTCGTCCTCGCGACGAGCAGGCTCTCCGCCGCACTTGGCGTTAAACATATCCATGTCACCGTCGTTGTCATAATCAATCCAGACAGAACCATAGTGTCCGCCACTTGGATAATCCCCAATACCCCCTTGGAAGTAAGTTAAATTGCCTTGGCCATCATTGATGTAGTATACATTTGGCTCAACGTCGTGACATACAAAGGCATCGAGGTGGCCATCATTATTGATGTCCACAAAGTTTGAGCGCTGAGAGAATACGTATTGAGGAAAGGAAATTTCTTGAAAACCATCTCCTGAATTATTGGCCCGCATAATGGTCACGCCATTGCCACCACCATATAGAAGATCGGTATAGCCATTGCCATCATAGTCGGCTGCAGCCAAGCTCCAAGAAGGCAAGTTGTCGGCTGGAGAAGTGAATAAAATTTCCTCCATAAAGGAACCATCCGCCTGCTGATAAAACACCTGAACAGAAGAGGTGGCTACAGAGACGATATCGTCTAAAAAGTCACCATTCATATCCACAACAGCTCGGTCAGATCGACTAGTGCCGATACCTTGTCCGCTAAAAGAGATTTGACCTAGAGCCGTCGCACTGAAGGCTAAAATGGTCGCTAGAGTAAAGATTGATTTCATAAAGTATTAATTAATGTTTGCTTAATCACAAACGGTCGTTAAATTTTGGATCCATTGTTCAATAAATTCTAAAGACTCTTCATGACGAAGGCTGCGGCCTAATAGCGGCATGCGGTATTCTTCATCTGTCGTGTGGAGCCTAAAGAAAAGTACAGAGCCTTGTGCATTACCCGGCTCAATAATTTTGGCGTTTTCATAGCCCGGTATGGGCGTATCCGGATTTACACAAACTCCGATATTCGCTAAATCAGCACTGCTGGAAAAATTCATTCGCAGAGCGCGATAATCGCAATGTCCGCTGTCGCTATGACAGCTCGCACAATTAATGTCAAAATAGGAGCGAACACGGGTTTCTAAATCTTGAGTTTCGTCGGACCAATCCACTACCGTATTGATTTGGCTAGGGAAGCCTGATTCAAGGTAACCCACATCGGCCCATTTTTGAAGTTGATTTTCGGCCCCGTCTGTATAATTAAACAAGCCGTTAAGATTTTGAGGCTTGGGCCCTATAGGCGTTTCCTCTTGATAGGACTTATGACAAGTATAACACTGACTATTAGAAGGAATACGATAGTTTACAAAATTGGTTTGGCCATTTTCAACCCATTCGATGGGTACATTAGCGCCATAACCCTCGACATCGAGAAAGGCTTCTTGTTGCTCGGCATCCCAGATATAATCCGCAAATAACCAGCCGTCTTCCTTTTTGATCAATAAGCGGGTTTCAATTATTTGGGTGGTTAAATCGGGTAAAACATTGTCATAGAAAAAGGTTTTGATCAGCACTGCTCCTGTCGGGAAGTTGAGCAAAACATCGTCACTCACATAAGAAGCACTGCTGCCTTCAGGCATCCAAACAAAGCGCTTTTTGTGGGCGTAATCCGTAAAGAGAACGCTAATGGGCTCATATGGCAAAACCCCGTAAGCGGGTTCCTGTTGCGCCATGGGTCCATCAAAAAAGTTATAATCGGAAAGTTTTGGATACGGCACTAATGATAAATCAAGAGTTACTGGGGTCACCGGTAAAATATTGATGGTAATCAAAGCGTTGCTGCATTGATTTCCGAGTTCGTCGCATACGCTGTAAATAAAACGATCCTCTCCGATAGCCCCTGGGTTTGGAGTATAAGTGAGTCGTGCTTCTCCTAGGTTATTGTGTTGGGTAATGCTTGCGGTTCCTTTGCTTGGCGCATCAAGTAGAATTTGACCATCGATCGGTACATTGGTGTCGTTTTCTAAAATGTCTAAAGTTAAAACAGCATTCTGAAAAACTTCAGCTTGATCCGCTACAGTATTGATATTCAGAGGGGTATAACCCTGATCGTCGTCGCTACAACTCCAAAAACCCAACAGAATAATTAGGGTCAAAAAAGAGCTTCTTGTCCTATTTTTTGAACGCATACTCAGTATGTAATCTAACGTTTGTATAGAAAGGCTAATGTACTAAAAACTTCGATATAAAAGCCCTGAGCGTAACAGGGTCAAAATCCTATCAAAACTCATAGATAATCGGCGTATGAGAATCAACCCACAAAAGGAGTCTAACGGTATTTAAATCAAATTATTTGACAGTAAATACTCTGCAATTTGAACAGCGTTAGTCGCCGCCCCTTTGCGCAGATTATCCGCTACAATCCAAAGATTTAAGCTGTTTCCCGCGCTGAGGTCCCGACGCAAGCGCCCAACAAAAACCTCGTCTTTACCATGAGCATTTAGGGGCATTGGATAGAGGTTTTTTTCAGGATCATCTGCCAAAATTACCCCCGGGGTATTATTGAGGATATTGCGCGCCTCTGACAGGTCAAAATCACGATCAAAAGTCAAATTAACCGACTCGCTATGGCCCCCTTCAGTGGGGATACGTACTGCCGTCGCACTGATTTTAAAACTCGAATCGCCCATTATTTTTTGGGGCTCGGTAGCGAGTTTCATTTCTTCTTTAGTGTAGCCATTGTCCAAAAACACATCACAATGAGGCAGCGCATTTTTGTGTATGGGATGAGGGTATGCTTTAGGGCCGTTGACCCCGGCAATTTCATCATTTAACTGACGAACCGCCTTTTGACCGGTCCCAGAAACCGATTGATAAGTAGAAACTAAAACACGGTTTATGCCATATTTTTTGTGCAGAGGAGCCATGACCATAACCAACTGAATTGTAGAGCAGTTTGGATTGGCAATTATTTTGTCTTCTGCTGTTAAAACATCAGCATTTATTTCGGGAACCACCAGTTTGATTTGCGGATGCATGCGCCAAAATGATGAATTGTCGATTACAGTACAACCTATCTCTGCAAATTTAGGTGCCCAGTCCCTTGAGACATCTCCACCGGCAGAAAATAGTGCGAGTTGAGGTTTTTGATCGAGGGCTTTTTTTAGTCCCAAGAGGGTATGGGACTGGCCTTGAAAAACCACTTTTTTGCCGATTGAGGCCTCACTAGCAACGGGAATTAATTGTGACACGGGAAAGGACCGAGACGCTAAGGAATCTAACATGATTTGTCCGACCATACCAGTAACGCCGACAACAGCTACTCTCATAATGCGGGTTTAATGTCCTCAAAAGTAATATTAAACCATGAGGTTTTTTGGCAATTATCAAAAAAATACCCCTAGGCTCGACTAGGGGTTTGGTTCGTAATAAGCAGTGTAGCGGCACACTATTTTTTCAAGGCATCTCTTATTTCTTTCAGCAAGTCTATCTCAGTCGGGCCAGAAGGGGTTGGCGGTGGTGCAATCGCTTTTTTGCGTTCAAGTTTGCGATAACTTTTAATGACCAAAAAAAGGACAAACCCGACAATCAATAAGTTGATGATGCTATTAATCCAAGTTCCATATAAAATGGCATTTTCAGCAGTAATGAGCCCGCCATTGTCATCAAAAACTGCGGGGGATAAAACAAGTTTAAAGCTAGAAAAATCCATTCCGCCAGTAAATTGACCCACTAAAGGCATCATAATGTACTCGGTGAAACCTTTGACCACACCACCTACAGCACTGGCTAAAATAACGGCCACGGACAATTCAATAACATTGCCCGTCATGATAAACTCTTTAAATTCTTTGAGCATAAAGGAACCTATTAGGATTTTAAAGCTATGAAAATATGTTTAATTATTCGGATAAAAAGGATCGTTTAATCCTTTTGGACAAGCCCGTCAAGAGTTCATACGAAATGGTGCCGGCGCCCTCGGCGAGATTTTGGGCTCCGTGCTGTTGATCAAATATTACGGCAGTGTCGCCAGGTTTGCATGGAATATTTGTGACATCGACCATCAGCATATCCATACAAACATTTCCCAAGATATGTGCGGGTTGATTGTGAATCCAAACACAGCCATTTTTCTTTCCAAAGATTCGGTGTAATCCATCCGCGTGGCCCAAAGGAAGACTTGCGATTACCGTGGGCTGCTCGGCAATAAAGCCGTGGTTGTAGCCCACGCTTTGCCCCGCCGACACATGATGAATTTGTAAAATAGGGGCTTTTAATTGAGCTACAGGACGAAGCAAACGATCGTGTTTTGAATCATTGCCATAGCCATAGAGGCCAATGCCACAACGGACCATGTCGTACTGGGCTTCAGGGTAATTTAAGACTCCAGAAGTATTGCATAGATGGCGCCAAGGAATTATAAACTCCGGATTATTGTCGCGCATTTTTTGTGTGAATGTATTGTAGAACGATATGTATCGAGCGATTTGATCTCTTGTGAATTCTTCTGCATTTGGATCGTCACTAGCGCCGAGGTGTGAAAAAACCGAACATATTTTCAGGCTATTCGTTCCATTTATAGCGCTGACAATTTCTGGAATTTCAGCCAAAGCTATTCCTAAGCGATTAAGCCCCGAATTAAACTTAATATGCACAGGGTAATCCGTAATATTTTTGGACTCTAAAAAGTCTATCCAAAGACGCATTAAGTAAACACTGTAGAGACTGGGCTCTAAGTTTTGTTCTAAAATCTGATCAAAGTGAGCCGCCATAGGGTGCAGCAGCAATATCGGTTTTTTGATACCCGCGGCACGCAGTTCAGCGCCTTCAAGGGCATAGGCTACCCCAAAGTAATCTACCCCCAGATCAACTAATTTTTGAGCGACAACGCCAGGGGCATGGCCATAGGACGAGGCTTTTACAACCGCCAGAAATTTGGTGTCTGTATTTAATTTTTGTTTTAAAACCCCGAAATTATGCGCCAAGGCATTTAAATCAATAAATAAGGTGGGTTCCTGTACCATATAGGGTTATGCGCCGTTTGAATCCGAGGGGTCAGAGTCTTTTTTAACGGGGTTATTTTTTCGTTCGTGCATGGCCTGGACAAAGGCAGTTCTGCTTAAGGCCTGATATTCTTGGGTCTCTCCGAGCAATACGAGATCCTCATTTGGGTCCAGTCGATAGCTATATTGAGCCAAGCGCCCCGTTCTACTGCAAATGGCATGCACCTTTGTTACGTATTCTGCGGTGGCCATTAATTGGGGGATAGATCCAAAGGGAATCCCCTTGTAATCCATGTCAAGTCCTGCAATAATAACGCGGACACCGTTATTGGCCAAAGTATTGCAAACAGTGACAATTTCGTCATCAAAAAACTGAGCCTCATCCAGGCCGATAACGTCATAGCCTTTGGCTCGGTCCAAAAGTTCTTTGGCATTTTTTACCGCTAAGGCTTCGAATTCATTGCTGTCATGAGAAACCACATTGTGTTGGGCATAGCGCTGATCCATTTCTGGCTTGAACACAGCCACTTTTTGCTGGGCCAGTTCGGCCCGTTTAATCCTGCGAATCAATTCTTCGGTTTTACCAGAGAACATGGACCCGCAGATAACTTCCATCCACCCGTATGAAGCATCGTTATTTGAGACCTGTTCAAGAAACATATTGAGCGTATTAGAATAAAATGGATTTCTTTGACGTTTCGTATAAGGATGCGTAAATTTAACAAAACAAAATAGAGTGCGACCCGCTTAGCCAAAAAGAATGATCGAACAAAACCGACAAAAACTCCTTGAAATCGCAAGCGATATATTGGATTTAGAGATACAGCTAGACCAAACGAGCGATCCTAGGGCACACGGCGAATTATTGATTGCTATAGACAACCTCAAAGAGCATACGCGTTTACTTTACGACGCCTTAGTGGTGATGCGTCATGAATTAACCCTACTGCAAGAATCGGCCGTCGCCCCGATTTTGAAGTCTGCCTCGCTTAAGGATGCGGACGACATAGAGAACCCTGAGGCGTTAGACCATCGTGATGGGTTTGCCGCCCCCAATGGGTTAGGAAAATCAGAGACCTTCGATCAATTGAACCAGGCCCCTATTTTTGAACCTTCTACAGAGAAAATTAAGGATATTGTGGCCCAAATGCCCCCCGAAACCCAACAGGTCGATGCCTTATTTGAGGGCATTACCGACGGGAGTCAAGAAGCGCAAGAGGTTTTATCTCACTATCAGGAAGAGATTGAATTTGAGCCGGTAACTTCTGCGCCTGCGGATGAATTCCATTCAGGCGCCTCCATCCCAGCACCACAGACCGAAACCATGGGCGACGTTAATTCAAAAACACCTAAACCCAAATCGGTCAATGATCAATGGGGCCGTTTGGCTGTGGGACTTAATGACCGGACTGCTTTTGTCCAACATCTATTTTTAGGGGATGTGGAAGGATTTAATCGGGTGCTTTCGCAGATCAACACCTTTGAAACCCTTGATGAAGTAAATGATTTTTTAAGGGATCAAGTCAAGCCTGAATACAATAATTGGGACGGAAAAGAGGCCGTGGCCGATCGATTAATGCGTCTTGTACAACAAAGGTTTAACGCCTAATAAAGCGATCAATGGCCGGCAAACTCTATTTAGTCCCTACCCCTATAGGCAACCTACAAGACATGACTTTTCGCGCCGTTGAGGTGTTGAATCAAGTCGATTTAATTCTGGCTGAAGACACACGAACCAGCGCTAAATTATGCAAGCATTTTGATATTTTGACCCCGATGAAGAGTCATCACATGCACAACGAGCACAAAATGCTCCAAGGGGTTGTTGCTCAGCTTCAATCAGGAGCCTCGGTGGCGGTAATCAGTGATGCGGGGACCCCTGGAATCAGTGACCCTGGATTTCTTTTGGTCCGCGCAGCCCTTCAAGAAGGGGTGGATATAGAATGTCTGCCCGGGGCGACGGCCTTTGTTCCAGCGCTTGTGGCCAGTGGGCTGCCCTGTGATCGATTTGTTTTTGAAGGGTTTTTGCCGGTAAAAAAGGGCCGTCAGACGAGATTGACTGAACTCGTGGATGAAGCCAGAACCATGGTTTTTTATGAGTCACCGCACAAGTTGCTCAAAACATTGACGGATTTTTGTAGTGTTTTTGGCTCCGAGCGTTTGATCTCCGTATCGCGAGAATTAAGCAAATTGCACGAGGAAACCATTCGTGGAACCTGTCAGGCATTGCTCGAGCATTTTACGCAACAGGCCCCGCGCGGAGAGTTTGTTATAATTCTGGCGGGAAGTGCAAAACAAGCAACTAAAGAGAAAGGGTTAAAAAATAGTGTTCTACAATGACCCAAAAAAGCTGGCAATTTAAGCCTGAACCCGACCCTGAGATAACCCAGAACCTTGCGCGTGCCCTGGATGTGCCTCAAGCCGCTGCGCGACTTTTGGTGCAACGCGGCGTGGAGAGTTTCGCTGCAGCCAAAGATTTTTTTCGACCTAATTGGACTCAGTTGCACGATCCATTTTTGATGAAAGATATGGATCGCGCCGTCGCCCGAATTCAGCAAGAGGTGAATCGCGGCAATCCGATTATGGTTTTCGGCGATTACGACGTCGACGGAACTACTTCAGTATCCCTTATGATGGCTTATTTACAGCGCTATGGTGTGGCGCTCACGCCATACATTCCAGACCGGTACCAAGAAGGATACGGGATATCAAAACAGGGAATTGATGTTGCCAAACAACAAGGAATAGGGCTAATTATTGCTCTGGATTGCGGGATAAAGGCGCATGATCAAGTCGCTTACGCTAAAGAACAGGGGATTGACTTTATTATTTGTGATCACCACCTCCCTGGGGATAGTTGGCCTGAGGCCGTTGCGGTGCTCGACCCCAAAAGACCAGACTGCCCATATCCTTTTAAGGAATTGTGTGGCTGTGGCGTGGGGTTTAAACTCATTCAGGCCTTACACCAAAGCGCGGGCCAGCAAGGGCACGCTACCTGGGAGGCCGAAGCTCAAGAATTAACCCCATTTTTAGACCTAGTGGTCACGGCGATTGCCGCAGATATTGTTCCGATTACAGGAGAAAATAGAGTTTTGGCTTATCTCGGACTTCAACAAGTTAATCAAAACCCGCGCCCAGGTTTGGCTGCACTTTTAGCGAGCGCTAAGACAAAGCCTTATCGCATAAGGGATTTAGTTTTTGTGGCTGCCCCGCGGATTAACGCCGCAGGAAGAATCAAGCACGGCGCCCACGCTGTGGAACTCCTTTTGGCCGCTTCACCGGCTCAAGCCGA
The DNA here is from genome assembly GCA_938074515.1 of uncultured Flavobacteriaceae bacterium. Lineage (GTDB taxonomy): Bacteria > Bacteroidota > Bacteroidia > Flavobacteriales > Flavobacteriaceae > BACL21. The sequence goes on along the minus strand of CALJFV010000159.1, from coordinate 5,373 downwards.
GGCCATGGCCCAGGCGATTGAACGATACAATTTAGAGCGCAGAAGCTTGGATCAAGAGATTACCCAGCAGGCATTAGATCAAATTATTGCTCAAGGCGAGCAAGAATCACCCGCCACAGTTGTTTATGATCCTGCTTGGCACAAAGGTGTAGTGGGTATCGTGGCTTCTCGCTTAATCGAAACCTATTATCGGCCTACGGTGGTGTTTACCAAAAGCGGGGATCATTTGGCCGCATCTGTACGCTCAGTAAAAGGCTTCGATGTCTATCAGGCTTTAGAGGCTTGCAGCGATTATATGATTCAGTTTGGCGGCCATAAATACGCCGCGGGGCTCACTTTAGAACCAAGCCAATTTGAAAATTTTAAACAAGCATTTAACCGTGAAGTAGCACACTCTTTAACCCCAGAACAAAAAGTGCCTCAAGTGGCCATTGACTTGCCCTTGCCACTGAGTGAAATCACCCCGAAGCTCTTCAGGATTTTATCTCAAATGGCGCCTTTTGGCCCAGAAAATTCGCGCCCCGTGTTTGCTGCCCAACAAGTTCATGTAGCGCCTTACACCAAGGCGGTAGGGGCTGATCTGAGTCATTTACGCCTCGTGGTCCATGAGCCCAATCAACCTACAATTTCGGGGATTGCCTTTGGATACGGCGCTTTGACAGACCAGGTTAAAAAGAAAGGGCGATGTGATGTGGCTTATGTGATCGACGAAAACCACTGGCAGGGACAAACAAGTTTGCAACTCATGGTTAAGGACGTAAGAGTTTAGCTGAGGTGCCATCGTAGGTGGCATAAGTGAAATGGGTAATCCAATCCCCTAAATTTATATAAGTAGCCCCCTGGCCTAAATCGATGGTCATGGGTAGATGTCGGTGACCGAAGATAAAGTAGTCGTAATGGGTTTGGGCTAATTTACGCTTGGCATATTGCGCGAGCCACTCTTGATCTTCCCCAAGAAATTCTCGATCTTCATTACCCGATATAAGCTTGTTTTTAACCGATAAATATTGGGCGAATCGTACCCCAATATCCGGATGTACCCATCGAAAAAGCCATTGAAAAAAGGGACTCGTAAAGACTTTTTTCATACGCTTGTAACCCTTGTCTCCTGGTCCTTTGCCATCACCGTGTCCGATGAAAAAACGGTGGCTTCCCAAATGAAAGGCTTGAGGTTCGTGAAAGACCTTAATGCCCAACTCGGTTTTGAAATAATCTTTCATCCAGAGGTCATGGTTGCCCACAAAGAAATAAATCGGGATGCCTGAGTCACTAAGTTCGGCGAGTTTTCCTAGAATTCGGACAAACCCTTTTGGAACTACAGTCTTGTATTCAAACCAAAAATCAAATAAGTCTCCAAGCAGAAAAACCGCTACGGCATCTTTTTGGACCTCATTGAGCCAGGCCAAAAAACGCATTTCACGAGGACGACTCGAGTGGGCATCTGGTGCCCCAAGGTGATTGTCGCTCGAAAAGTAGACCTTCTTACCTTTTGGAACTTCTATATGTATGGAGTGGTCTGGCAAATGGCTTTAGGTTAAGCGTCAGCATGCCATTCGGCATAGCTGCTTTCGGTTTCTTGAAGACGCAAAGAATAAAGGCGAACCCCCTCAGGGAGTCTTGGACTAATCTTACTGGCAAAATCAATGACCATCATTTCACTGGTTGGTTGATAATCCACCAATAATACTCGATGTCCGCGTTGGGCTAACTCATTGGCGAGTTCCACATGCGGAGTGTTTTTATTAAAGACGGTTGCATGGTCAAACACGGAAACTATTTCTTCTCGAACGATGGTTTTGAGGTCAGAAAAATCGATAACCATGCCGTATTTTACGTTATTAGGATCACTGATAGGGGTTCCGATAACAGTGACGGACAATTTATAACTATGGCCGTGCACGTTGCGACATTTCCCGTCATAGCCGTAAAGCGCATGCCCGGTTTCAAAGGAAAAAAGCTTGGTTATACGTATTTCATTCATGGGGTTAAAGATAGTGGTTTTTGGTCAACGCCCGAACGACCAGGGCACAAGGAACCTTGAGCAACGCCAAGAGATTAATTCTTCATTGTTAACGCCAGTGGATAATAGTCCTTTCGGTATTTGAACATCAAGATTAAAGCGCGGCAGACGATCCAGGCCAATAGCGCCCACCAAATACCTTTGAGCCCCCAGTTGTAATAATGAGTGAGTAAGATCCAGGGGCCAAAACCGAATATCGCGGCAATAAAAAGGGAATTACGCAAAAAGGCCATTTCGCCCAAACCTTTAAAAATTGCGTCTAGTGTAAAGGCAAGAGCATTAAACGGCTGTATTAAGACCAAAATAAAAAACACGCCATAAAACTGCGGCAACACCGTCGGGTCTTGGGCAAAAATACGCCCTAATGGGACATAAGTGAGCCCCCCTACAAGCATGAGAAAGCCCGCGACAATTAAATTATACCCATTTACTTTTTTCGTCAAAACCCACAAGTCATAATACCTTTTGGCCCCGAGTAATTTACCTCCGATCAAATTTCCTGCAGCCCCAAAACCATCGATAAAAAATGCTGAAAATAACCAGATGTTAATGGCGATTGTATGTGCGGCCATCGCTTTTGGGCTAATCGCATTGGCTTCACGCACTGCCAAAATCAGCACGGCATTCAGGGCCAAAGAGCGCAATATTAAGTGCCAGGTCATACTCAGTAGGCGACGAATCTCAAAGTGTAGGCTTTTGCCTAGATTAAGATTAAGCGGTGTTTTCAGAATATATAACCAAAGCACAGCTATGGCCATTAAGATTTGTGCTATCAAACTTGCCCAAGCCGCGCCTTCTATGCCCATCGCTGGAATGGGCCCCAGCCCGAAGACAAAAACAAAGTCCAAAACGATATTAATCAGCGCTCCTGAACCCGCAACGATCATGGGATAAAATGTATTTTGAAGTCCGCGAAACACCCCAAAAACAGCAAATACAAAAAGCGTAAAGGGAAAGCCCCACACGCGGATATTGTAGTAGCGCGTACTGTATTCTAGAACAAGTCCGCTCGCGTTAAGTAGCCCAAAAATTTCCTCAACAAAGACCGAGGTGATCAGCAGCACGATGATGCCCAGGCTCACATTGAATACAATCGCTTGTCCAGGAAATCCCTTTAAAGAGTTAATTTTTCCCGCGCCGAGATTTTGGGCAACAATGGTGGCAATCGCACTTCGGGTTTGTGCGAGGACCCATATTAAGGTTGAGAGTAAAGCCCCGACGACCCCGACTGCAGCGAGAGCTTCTGTAGCGTTTACGGGAATATTGCCCACCACTGCCGCATCAGTTGCCGAAAGAATGGGTTCGGTAATCCCTGAGACAATGGCAGGAACGGCAAGGGATCCAATATGTTTGAACGAAAGGTCTTTCATGGCTGAGCACAAAGGTACGTTTTCAGGTCTTTGGACGTTGAACAAAAGATTCAACACCTTTAGGGTTTACTGAAAGATGTATCTTTAGACACTTGAGTTTGCTTGTGCTCTGGCGCAACAATCAAATGCTATGAAAATCAAAGTGCTCTTCTTGGGGATGTTGTATTGGTTTCTGGTGCCAAAGCTTTGGAGCCAAGATTGTCCTGCGCTGTTGAACCCTATCGAGGGGGCGACCAATGTCCCGGTGGAGACCAGTATCAGCTGGGAGGCTGTTGTTGGGGTTACGGGTTACATCATCTCTATCGGGACCAGTCCTGGCGACACCGATTTGGTAAATGAGCAGCAGGTGGGTAATGATACTAGTTTTACCCCGCCCCAAGGTTTGCCGGAAAACACCACAGTCTATGTGACCTTGACTTTATTTTTCTTTAATCAAGATAACATCGTCTGCCCGAGTCAGGCCTTCAGCACGGAGCTCATTACAGAGCTTCCCGGGTGCACCCAGCTTTGGTCCCCGCCTCAAGGGGCGACTAATGTCAATGTGGGTACTTCCGTGTCTTGGAATTACGCCCCAAAAGCGACCGGGTATCGACTGAGTCTGGGCACGACCCCTGGCGGCACAGAAATTTTAAACAATCAGGACTTGGGCAATGTGTTTAGTTATAACCCCACGCCAGACCTGCCTTTTGATACTCAGATTTTTGCTACAGTGAGTCCTTATAATGCTATCGGAGCCAATGCTGATTGCGCCGCATCTTTCTTTACTACAGCGGGACAGGGTGCGCCGCCGGATTGCAGCAGTTTGATCTACCCGCCCAATGGCGCGGTTAATGTGGGTCTTTCACCTTATTTACAATGGGAGGCTGTGCCGGGAGCTTTAGGTTATCGACTCTATATAGGGAGTTCTCCCCTTAACGCAGACGTATTAAACGGGGGTGTGTTTACTGATAATGCCACCTTTGTATTGAATTTTGAGTCAAACAACACTTATTACGTGACCGTAGTGCCGTTTAATGAAGCCGGCGATGCTTTGGGGTGCTTGCAAGAATCATTTTCGACCATTTTGGGCTGTGGGCCATTTTATGACCCCGACACCGGGGAGCTCACCTCTTTATATCCGGACATCGATTTTACTGATCAAGTAGGGATCTGTAACAATCAAGTCCCCTATCGCATTGAGGCCCCTGGCGCGGCCGATGGCTTTAGATGGTATCGCGAGCAGGGTAGTGATGAGCTTTTGGTTTCCCAAGAAAGCGGGCTTGACTTATATCAAGAGGGCAACTACCGTTTAGAGGCTTTTAATACCATTACTTATGCCGGAGAGAGTATTGAGTGTACTTACATCAAAGAGTTTAGCGTCTCTTTTTCGGGGCCTGCCAGCGTGGACCAAACCCTGGTGACGCGTCAAGGTTATAGTTTTTCTGTTGAACTTTTGGTGAGCGGTCCAGGCAGTTACCAGTACAGTTTGGATGGCGAAAACTTTCAGTTAGAACCTATTTTTGGAGGCCTGCCTGATGGCGATGTAATAATTTATATCAATGATCTGAATGGTTGTGGGACCATTGAACACTTGGTTCGGTTGAGGTTTCCTCCCAAAGGCTTTCCGCCTTATTTTTCGCCTAATGAAGACGGGATCAATGACCTTTGGGCTTACGAACCGCCATTGATTAATCCACTGCCGATTTTCAGGACCACGATTTTTGATCGCTTTGGCAAAACGCTTTACCGATTTAGTCCAGATCAGCCCGGATGGGACGGTCGCTATAGGGGTATTGAGATGCCCGCTGATGGGTATTGGTATCAAGCGGAAACCCAGGGTGGTGAATTATACACCGGTTATTTTTCATTGGTGCGTTAATGACTCAAAGGCAGTTCTAGGGCCACAAATGGATGCTCGCTTTGTTTGGGGAAATATAGCGTGCCGCCTGTTTTTTGATACCCCCTGTTGTTGTAGAATTTCAAGTTTCTCGGGTTTTGGCTAAA
>CALJFV010000158.1 GCA_938074515.1 uncultured Flavobacteriaceae bacterium | reverse complement strand
GCTTACGAAGGCCATTATCTTCATTATAATACCCAAGTATCCAGCACCCTTAAATTGACAAGCCTTAGTGCGGGTGATTACTTAATTCCCTTAGATCAATTCGGCTTGCGCTATATCTTGGAAACCCTGGAGCCCCAGGCCATTGATTCATTTTTCAATTGGAACTTCTTTGATACGATACTGCAGCAAAAAGAAGGTTTTTCGCCTTATGTATGGGAAGATCTAGCCCTCGAAATTCTTGAAGACCATCCAGAGTTAAAAGCAGAATTTGAGGATTTTAAATCCAAAAACATTGATTTCTCCCAAAATGCCTATGCCCAATTAGATTGGTTGCACAAACGCTCGGCCCATTACGAAAAAGCACACCTACGCTACCCCGTGGTCCGTATCCTCAGTCAAGTAATGCTCGGGGAAGACTAGCTTTATGTTTTCATAACTCTTGCGTAAGGCCTTTTTGGATTGTTTAAAGGTCTTCCATTTAGCCTTTTTGATGCCCTCCTTTTTTTGAGGTTTTAAAGGACCTGTGTAATCCGTAGTCATCTCATACCAATAGGTCACTTTGAGTTTGTACTCGCCATTGCGCTTAAAGACGTGATAAGTGGTCTTTAAAAATTGTTTTATTTTTAAATCACGGACACCCGTTTCCTCCTCGACCTCCCTTATCGCCGCCTGTTCAAGTGCTTCATCAGGCTCAACATGCCCCTTTGGCAAGTCCCATTTATCATTTCTATAAATGAATAACACCTCACCAAGATCATTTTGAACCAATCCTCCAGCAGCGATGACAAAAGGGAGTTTACGCTTTAAAAACCATTCTATCTTCTCGACATTTTTATGGTACAAATGCACATGGGTGAGTCGCCCTTTATTCAACGCCTTAATGATCGGCTTGAGGTCCGTTGTGCGTAAGGGAAAGGTTTGGTATGGTGCGCCTAGAGATTGATCTGTACTGACAATTATAGGGCGGTCTTTGACAAAAACTTTATACATTTGCACCATGATATTACACAAGGAAACAGCGCAGAAGACTGCGGAACTATTGCTGCAAATTAATGCAATTAAATTACAACCGCAAAACCCTTTTACTTGGGCTTCAGGTTGGCACTCTCCGATTTATTGTGACAACAGAATTACATTATCTTATCCCGCGATTCGCAATTTTATCAGGGAGCATATTGCCAATCAAATTGAGGAAATTTACGGGAAACCAGAAGTCATTGCCGGGGTGGCCACCGGAGCCATTGGTATCGGCGCCCTTGTGGCAGATTATTTGAACTTGCCATTTTGCTATGTGCGTCCTGAAGCTAAATCGCACGGACGTCAAAATAAAATTGAAGGACTGATTCAATCAGGCCAAAGTGTGGTCGTTGTTGAGGATCTAATTTCTACAGGCGGCAGCAGTCTTAAGGCTGTTGAAGCGCTTCGCGATTCTGGCGCTATCGTCAAGGGTATGATCGCAATATTTACTTATGGCTTTCCCGTGGCGTTTGAAAATTTCGAAAAGGCAGGGGTTCAGCTCAATACCTTAAGCGATTATAATCACTTGCTGATTCAAGCCGAAAAATCAAACTATATCACAAACGAGCAGGCTGAGGTTTTAGGCCAATGGCGTGAAAATCCAAGTATTTGGAAGCCCTAAGCCCTATTTTCTCTCCATCCAAATCATAAAGCACAATGGAAATTACCGGATCAAAAATCACGATTAATAAGTCTGCAGAAGAAGTTTTCAATTTTTTGAGTCAGGTCAGCAATTTTGAAAAACTTATGCCTGAAAACATTGATAAATTTCAAGTCCTCAATGAAAACGGCTTTTTATTTGCACTCAAAGGGATGCCTGAGATTGCTTTAGAAAAAAAATCAGAACAAGCCCCTAATCAACTTATACTCGGGGCAAAAAGCGATAAATTACCCTTTACTTTAACGGGTAATATAGAACAAGAGGGAACAAATCAATGTGCTGTTCAACTTCATTTTTCTGGAGACTTCAATCCAATGATGGCCATGATGATCAAGGGTCCGATCACCAAATTTATTGACACCTTAAGCGAAGGTTTAGGAAAGATCTAAGCATCTAAAGTTTTTCCCAAATGAGTTTTACCTCACCCACAGAGTAAGTTTCCAGCCCGTGTTCGGTGCGGATCAAAAGGGCCCCACTTTCTGCGACCTTCTCAATGCACCCGGTGAAGACCCGCTGCGCGGAATCTTCAAATTTTGACAGGACATCCTTACGGAATAAATTACGGTTAAACTGAGCCAAGTCTTTTAAAAAATTTTTGGGGTCAATGGTCAGACAGGCTTGATTAATTCTATGAACTATTTGCTCTGTAAGAACTTCGAGATCAATTTTTTTGCCTAAAATTTGAGCAAGTGAGGCCGCATGGGGCAATTGTGGCATTTCGCTATTGTTGACATTCACTCCGATGCCAAAAATCGAACTCTGCAGGCGCCCTTTATATTGATGCTCAATTAAAAGACCCGCTATTTTCTTTCCGTCTGCCATTATGTCGTTAGGCCATTTAATGTGCCAGGCCGCCGGTCCCAATGCGCTTAACCCCTCAAAAACCGTATAAGTGATGACCCACTGCAGGTGAAAAGGACTCAGTTCATAAGCCTGATTCCATAGCTTTAAAACGCTAATAGCCAGACTTTTATCTTTTTCAAAATACCAGTCAGCCCCGCGCTGGCCACGTCCCTTTGTCTGGTTCAAAGTGCGCACGGCAGTAACATCATGGACCACCCCTTGTCGCAACATTAACTTTAAGTAGTCATTTGTTGATTCGGTGGCATCAATTTTGATTTGTATCACCTAAATAAATTTGCGGTTAAACTAAGGATTGAAATCGTTTCGAGAAGTAAAAAAGTAATAAATTTGTACAAACTACCATTTAATGCAGAAAAATCAAGCGGACGCTGACCAAATCGTATCAGAAATAATCAAAGGCATCGAAGAGGTCAAGGGCCAAGAAATCCAAATTCTGGATTTACGCGACATTGAAAACACAGTT
>CALJFV010000157.1 GCA_938074515.1 uncultured Flavobacteriaceae bacterium | reverse complement strand
TTTGGCCCATGAAATTTATGCGCCGCAACTGCAGCAAAATCAACAGGAATTTCACCAAAATCTAAGGGATAATGGCCTATGGATTGTACCGTGTCACTGTGCATTAAGGCCCCATAGGATTTACATAATTCAGTCACCTGTTTGAGCGGAAGAATAACCCCAATTTCATTATTGATGTGCATTAAGCTCACCAATATTTTTTGGCCTTCATATTTTTTAAGTAAGTCTTCTAAGTGCGCTATGTCCACAGCACCTTGTGCGTCAATACCGACCAGTTCCAGAGTGATGTTATACTCCTCAGCCAGGGCCTCGGCAGTATGTAAAACAGCATGATGTTCAATCGGACTGGTAATCAGCACCTGAGTGCTAAGATCGCGCACAGCGGCCCTTAAAACCAGGTTATCTGCCTCAGTTCCTCCTGAGGTAAAAATAATTTCTCCGGGGTGGGCATTAAATAATTTTGCAATGTCTTTACGACATTGTTCTAAAATCGCCTTTGAAGATTGACCAATATTGTGGGTAGAAGACGGATTGCCGTATTCGTTTTGTAATACTTCGGTCATGGTCGCAACCACCTCTGGTCTTACCGCTGTGGTTGCTGCGTTATCCAAATATACCTTTGGCATTAGTTGTTATTTATGTTCAAAAATAAAATATTCACCCAATAACCAATCATCATTTTATTCATTTTCTGTTACTTTGTTTCGATGAAAAGAAAATTAAGCATAAAATATTATCTGCTCCTGCTTTTTTCCATCGCTGTTTTGGGCGCATGTGACGATGGTGATGTCGCGGTACAATCATTTGATTTTGAGGATCAGTCTTTGGCTTATTGTGATAACGATCAAAGCATTCTGTTTTATGTGCGCAATAGCTCTGGAACTGAGGCAGTACTTGCGGATCTTACGGTTAATTTAGCCAATCTTCTGAGTGCAGGTGTTTTGAATTACGAACTCGCAGGAAATACCAATAATGTTGCTTACAGGATTTTTAATGCGTCCGCTGGGCCAGAATATTTTTGCTCAGCAATTCCGCCTACCAATCCCGCGGTTGTAGATGAACTCACCGCAATTTCTGGACGTGCCGAGATGCTGGTGGTCGTGAATAAGGATGATCTGGATGGTTTAGCTTCAGATGATGAATTGCCTTTGGATCAAGATACCGACGCAGATGGTATTTTTAACTACATCGATTTTGATGACGATGGAGACAATGTCCCTACGGCATTTGAACTCGATGTATTTAACGCTGATGGAGACAATAATCCACTAACCAATCCTTTGGATACCGATCAAGACGGTATTCCCAACTATTTAGATTCGGACGATGATGGAGATGGTATATTGACCGTAGACGAAGATTTGAACGGCGATCTGGACCCAACTAATGATTTTACAGATCCAAATGTAGGGCCAGATTATCTGAATGCCGCAGTAGCGCTGAGCTCTCCACAACCTTTATACCGAGAACACAGCTATCAGGTGGTCAGCAATATTGACCTAACCCTTTTGGATTTAGTGCTTACAGCCTCTGGCCGCGAGATCATTAAAGAGGTATTGTTTTTGGGGTCAATTCCTAGTTTTCTGACGACCACCGTGACTCAAACCCCAATTCGTGATTAATTCACAGGTTGAGATTAATTGAAACCGTTTAAATCCTCGGCCATTTCAAATTGAATTTTGCAGTCGATACACCTCTATTGCGCCTGCTCCAAATTCCATTGCATTAGCAGGGTAAAAGCGAATGTTATCATAACGCCTGAATAGCGTTTCTAATTCCGCTTTGAGCACCCCCTCACCGATACCATGAATAAAAATTATGCGCTGTTTTCGTTTATTTATGGCCCATTCCAATTGGTTTCGAGCAGATTCAATCTGAAAATCCAAAATTTCCCATGGCTCAAGTCTATTGTGATTTTTTGTAAGCTTTTCAATATGTAGGTCAATGATTATTGGGGGAATCCCGGCCTTAACGCGTGTCGTGCGCTTTGGACGAGATGAGATTGAATTGTCTTGTGCTTTTTTATTGTAAAGGCCATTGAAATCTTTTGTTTCGAGCCATTTTTTAGGTTCAATGACAAGTTCTTCTGGAGTAAACTTTATCGGGAATCCTTCTGTAGACTCAATCGTTATTTCATCTCCTACAGCAATGACAACGCCCGAAATAGCCTCATTAATCGCCGATACAAAATCCCCTAATTGAATCGTTTTTGAATCCATACATGAAATGAATATGATGGTTTTATACAATCTCTAACTATCAGCCAATATTAAATTATAAGCGCTAATTAATCGGAAATCACCCCATCATCATGCTGCAAAATAACTAAGAATATCTCTATATTATAAGAAAATACCTACGTAATGCCTGAAATAATAATATTTTTTAGCTATTTTTGTAGCATTAACCCCAAATAAACCTTCTTGGTTTAACTTATAAAATATAGATGGATATGACTAAATTTCTATCATTACTTGGCTTATTAACAGCCACTTCCGTTTTTGCGCAGCTCACTGTAAAACAAGACGGATCATCTGAGTCCTACATTTATGTTACCGATCAAGTACTTTATGTGGCAGATGATATCTCAGTAACCAAAGATGCAGGCGCCACCAATGAAAATGCGAAAGCCGGCATTTATTTGCGCGACGACGCACAATTAATTCAAGGCGCTAGTCAAAGCACTTCAAACCAGGGTACTGGTTTTATCTCGGTCTATCAGGACAGTAATTCTGATTCTTATGATTATAACTTTTGGAGTGCACCGGTAGCTTCTGCAGACGCTTCAAATAATTTTTCACTGGTCAGTCAGGTTTTTAATCCAGGGGATTCTAACATTACCGCTGCGAGTTCAACGTATACTGGATCATGGAACGGTTCAGGAGAAAGCGGTATTTCTTATACTAACCGTGCGTCTCTGAGCATTTCCACAGCCTGGCTTTATAAGTTCAACGAAGCAACCAATAGTTGGGCCTACCTTGGAAACTCTGGCACTGTCGCTCCAGGCTACGGGTTTACTATGAAAGGAACCAATGTGACCACTGGTGGAACCTATAATGTGGATACTAATAATCAATATTACGAATTCAGAGGACGTGCCAATAGTGGAGATATCGTTGTAAACCTTTCTTCAACAGAGGGTAATGTTACTCTCGCAGGTAACCCCTATCCATCTGCTTTAGATTTAACTGCGTTTTTTAATGATGCAGATAACGACGGAGTCTCTGCCATAATGTATTGGGATGAGGACCGTACGGTAAATTCACACTATTATGTAGATAATAAAGGGGGCTATGGTACTTGGATTCCAGGTCCAGACGGATTGGGACAATATACCGTTCCTACCTTTATGAATTATGACAACAATGGTAATGCAACCACGAGCAATGGGTCTTATGGGGAAGATGTCGCACGACGTTATGCGCCAATCGGCCAAGGTTTGATGTTAAAGCGTAATGGTAATGGTTCCGGTACCGCCACTGGAAACTCTACTGCTACTTTTAAAAACGAACATCGAGTTTATGTAAAGGAGGGTGCTTCATCTGTTTTTCGAAATCCTGAAAATGATAACCGCTCACTTACCCGCTTTCATGTAATATTCGATGACTATTCTCATTATCGCGACATGATATTAAATTATCATGAGCGCGCCACCCTAGGATTTGATCGTGGCAGTGACGCCCCCCACCCGATGGATGGTGGACAGAAAGAAGCCTATTTCAACATTCAAGATGATGGTAATGAACAAGGGCAAAAGAATTTGGTGATTCAATCGGTACCGTTTGACATGAACATGAGTATCCCGATTGCCTTTAAATTGAATCAGCAAGGTCGTGTACGCATCAAAGCCGCTGAAGAGCTCAATGTGCCTTACTACCGCGTTTTACTTCTTGATACGCAGGATAACATGCGTTACCCTATTAATGGTCAGAGCATTAGTATAGGTGATATGGTTACCGCTCAACTCACCCTGCCTGCGGGGACCTACGAGAATCGTTTCTTTATTGTCTTCGAGGATGCTCCAGAAGAAGATCCAGGACATCCTGATACCCGCAGTGCTATCGCTGATGCCTTTGATTTTGTCCAAGACAATCGCGCAAAGCAATTGGAGGTAGCCAATCCTGAAATGCACAAGGTTGATGAGGTTAATATTTATGATATGTCAGGTAAATTGGTGTATTACGCCTATGGATTGGGGTCTGCGTCACGCTACTCCTTCCCTACTTATAATTTTGCCGACGGGGTTTATATGGTTCGTTTAGTGACCGAGAATGATGGTGTTGTTTCTTATAAAATGTCCGTCATGAATCGTTAAGCAATTCTGTTTTTCATTTAATTACAATGCCAAAGACCGCCTCAGGGCGGTCTTTTTTATTCAAACTCTCGTAATGTTTTGACAATTATCGCCACGCATTCTCTTAGCTCTGCTTCAGTCATTACCAGTGGTGGAGCGAATCTGATGATGTTACCATGAGTAGGCTTTGCCAATAAGCCATTATCACGCAGGCGCATACAAATATTCCAAGCGGTGTCACTTTCAGGGCTGTCATTGATCACGACGGCATTTAATAGTCCTTTACCGCGGACCAGACGAACCACCTTAGATTGGGCGATGTAATCTTGCATTAAACTTCTGAATAAGTTACCGAGCTTGTCGGCATTCTCCGCCAGGCGCTCCTCTTTTACGACATCCAAGGCGGCCATAGCCACTTTTGCGGCCACAGGATTACCGCCAAAAGTCGATCCATGCGAACCTGGGGTAATCACCTCCATAATTGGTTTGTTAGCCAACACAGCAGATACAGGATAAACGCCCCCGCTTATGGCTTTGCCCAGTATTAATAAATCAGGTTTCACCTCTGGGGTATTGGAACAATCTCTATTCGGACAAGTACAATTGCCGCAGGTCGCCAATAACTTTCCAGTTCGTGCAATTCCTGTTTGTATCTCGTCACAAATCATTAGAACGTTATAGGTGTCGCACAATGCGCGCGCCTCAGCCAAAAACCCATCGGCGGGGACATTGACTCCTGCTTCGCCCTGAATCGGCTCTACAAGAAAAGCGGCGACATTTGGATTTTCTTTAATCACCTGTTCTAGGGCCTGAACATCGCTGTAAGGAACCTGGATAAATCCAGAAGTAAATGGTCCAAAATTTTTCTTGGCGTCTTCATCATTAGAAAAAGAAATGACCGTGGTGGTGCGCCCGTGAAAATTATTTTTACAAACCACGATTTGGGCCTGATTCTCAGGAATACGCTTTTTCTGATATGCCCACCGACGGGCAATTTTAACCGCAGTTTCTACCGCCTCAGCTCCAGTATTCATGGGCAGAATCATATCGAATTTAAAATACTCGGCCATATATTTTTCATACTGACCGAGAACATTATTATAGAAAGCGCGTGAGGTTAAAGTCAAAAGTTGACTTTGGTCATTTAAGGCCTTAATTATTTTTGGATGACAATGCCCTTGATTTACTGCCGAATAGGCCGACAGAAAATCAAAATATTTTTTCCCATCGACATCCCAAACGTAAACACCTTCTCCTTTTTCCAAAACCACAGGAAGAGGATGATAGTTATGAGCCCCGTAACGGTCCTCTAAATCAATATATTCTTGGGCATTAGTGGATTGGCGTTCTTGCATAATATTTTGAGCTTTTAAAGTTTGAAAAATGCCAGTTATGCTTGAAAATACTGGACTTGCAAAATAATGAATTTTGTAATGAAATTCTCCGAAAGAGAGTACTTTTGTCCTATGGGTAAACGTTCAAACAGAAAAATATTTTCTCAGGTTCGGGTACTGGATGCCGGGGCGAAAGGAAAAGCTGTAGCCAAGGCACCTGATGGCCGTGTACTATTTATCAATAATGCCATCCCTGGAGATGTAGTCACGGTGCAAACAACCAAGCAACGTCGCGCTTATTTTGAAGCGAGCGCCATTGAGTTTCATGAGTACTCTAAGGATCGTGTAGACCCTAAATGTGCTCATTTTGGCGTTTGTGGTGGTTGTAAATGGCAACACATGAACTACGAAAAACAATTGTTTTATAAAAACAAAGAGGTTCAAGATCATCTTCAACGTATCGGCGGACTTGCGCCTCAAGAAGTCTTGCCTATTCTGGGAGCTCCGGATGAATTTTATTACCGCAATAAAATGGAGTATTCTTTTAGCAATCAAAAAT
>CALJFV010000156.1 GCA_938074515.1 uncultured Flavobacteriaceae bacterium | reverse complement strand
CAAAAATTGAGAAAGTGTATTGGCCTGGTCTTGAGAGTCATGCAAATCATGCAATTGCAAAAGAACAAATGAATGATTTTGGAGGAATGATTTCTTTTGTCACGAAAGGAAATGACTTCCAAAAGGCCATTTCTATAGTGGAAAAACTTAAAGTATTTACCCTAGCCGAGAGCCTTGGCGGTGTGGAAAGTCTTGCAGGGCATCCGGCCAGCATGACCCATGCGAGCATCCCAAAAGAGGAGCGCGAAAAGACAGGAGTTGTCGATTCCTTGATTCGATTGAGTGTGGGTATTGAAGATGCCGAGGACTTAATTCATGACCTCGAACAGGCCTTGGCGTAATTCCGATAAACGGGGGCGATTTATTCGGCCTTTATAAGCGGGGGAATTATCGATTAATTCAAGTAAAATACGCCGCCGAAATTAATCCAGAAAATCCAATCATTGGCCTTATTCTCTGGCACAGGCACACCGTTGCCCAGCCCTAAAGCTTCTGTATTGAATTCCAGCTGAGGGTTCAGTCCATCGACCCAGTTGGAGAAATAATATTGCCAGCGCCAGTCCATTAAAAAATCTACAGATTTACTGATTTTGTATCGGGATCCTACACTAGTGACTATGCTCCAGGTCGACCCTCCAGCTTGTTGGAATCCATAATAGTATTTGTCGGGCGTGGTAATCGGTGTATTGAGGTTGCCGAAGTCACTGTAGGCGTAGGGGTCGAATCCCACCCAATGTAAACCCGCGGCAAAGTAAGGTGCCCACGGTTGGTCCTGAGCCATAAAATCGCGAATACTCCAGATATAATATTCCAGCTGAACACCGACGTCAAAAACAGTACTCGAGCCTTTCATCGCACGCAACTGATCAGCAGTAAATGAAGTTGCAGAAGTGCTAACCCATTGTCCATAGTGCTGAAAGTTCGTTTTATGTATAGTTAGTTCTGTACGGACTTTAAAGCGGTCATTAAAATAGGTGTCCGGGTTGTAGCATTGACAATCGGCACGATAAGCAAAATTTACATAATGCGCTACCGCAAAACCCCAGCCCGTATTGCCAATATTTGTAGCAAAATTACCGCGCTGGCCATAATCGCCGTAAAATGCGACTGGACCTGCTACTACACCTAGCTCGTTGGAAAACCCAATGGGCAGCCCCCCCGCACGGCCATCTCTTTGTCCAAAGGCATGCAGGCTTAACAGAAGCGATAAAATTGTCAGGAAAATATGCGTTCTATGGCTCATGAATATGGGTTACTCAATGTATTCAAAGATAAAAAAACATCTTACACGACACCTTAAATTAACGAGCAGTGTGTTTTGAAAAAAAATGACATCAGATCTCTCGAAGTAATTTATATTTGCATATACCAAAAATTAAACGACCGATTTTTGACAATATCGCAAAAAGAGCACCTAAAATCTCGGCTGATTTGTCGAATAATCAAGTATTCATAGCCTTTATCCTAATTCTAATTCTTTTTTTGTGAAACAATCGATACAAGATTTTATTTCGCGCGTAGCAGAGAGAAATCCAAATGAGCCTGAGTTTATGCAGGCGGTTACAGAAGTTGCCGAAACGGTAATTCCATTTATAGAAGCAAACCCCAAATATCAAGGACATAAGTTACTTGAGCGTATGGCAGAGCCCGAGCGCACCCTTATTTTCAGGGTGCCATGGACGGATGATCATGGGCAAATTCAGGTAAATCGTGGCTATCGAGTGGAGTTTAACTCAGCAATTGGTCCTTATAAAGGAGGGCTTCGTTTTCATCCTTCAGTTAATTTGAGTATTCTAAAATTCTTAGGTTTTGAGCAAATGTTCAAAAACAGTTTGACTACTTTGCCCATGGGTGGAGGAAAAGGAGGAAGTGACTTTGACCCCAAAGGAAAAAGCGATGCTGAGGTGATGCGTTTTTGTCAAAGTTTTATGACGGAACTCGCCCGTCATATTGGCCCGAATACCGATGTGCCAGCGGGAGATATTGGTGTAGGCGGAAGAGAAATAGGCTATATGTTTGGCCAATACAAGCGCCTGCGCAATGAATTTACAGGGGTGTTAACCGGTAAAGGTCTCAGCTATGGGGGTTCATTGATTCGCCCAGAAGCAACGGGGTACGGCAACGTATATTTTGTAAAAAATATGTTGGCCACCAAAGGCGAAGATATCTCTGGTAAAAATGTGGTCATCTCTGGTTCTGGGAATGTGGCTCAATTTGCGGCTCAAAAAGCACTTCAACTCGGCGGAAAAGTCTTAACGTTTTCTGATTCTTCGGGTTATATCTATGATTCAGAGGGAATTGATGAGGCTAAATTAGCCTTTGTTATGGAGCTAAAAAATGTTCAAAGAGGACGTATCAGTGCCTATACAGAAGCTTATCCCAACGCAAAATTTGTCGCCGGAGAAAGACCTTGGAGCGTGACCTGTGACATTGCCTTACCCTGTGCGACTCAAAACGAGCTCGACGAATCTGAAGCCCAGACCTTGGTCAACAATGGTTGTATTTGTGTGGGTGAAGGGGCTAATATGCCTTGTACTCCTGGAGCAATTGAAGTATTTCAGAAAGCAAAAATACTGTTCAGTCCAGGGAAGGCCTCAAATGCTGGAGGGGTTGCAACTTCTGGTTTGGAAATGTCACAAAACTCATTGCGACTTAATTGGACCTCAGAAGAGGTAGACGCTCGTTTACATCAGATCATGAACGATATCCATCAGGCATGCGTTACTTATGGAACAGACCAAGAGGGTTATGTTGATTATGTCAAAGGCGCTAATATCGCGGGCTTTGTTAAAATCGCGGAGGCCATGATGGCACAAGGCGTGGTTTAAGCATTATCTATTTTCCAATCAAAGGCCCCATTCTGGGGCTTTTTTTTTGAACGAATGACTCATTAATCATGGGGGTTTCTACAATAAATAGTAATTTTCAAGGTTTAAAGGGCGAGCACAGCAGCATGAAATTTTATCTTCTGATTTTTGGATTATTGGTAACCTTAACCACGGTCAGCGCACAATCTGACAATGAACGCTGGAAGGGCTATTTTTCATACAACAGCATAAAGGATGTCGCTTACGGCGACGACAAAGTTTTTGTCGCAGCCGAAAATGCGGTATACACTTATGACCTTTGGAGTCAAGAGATCACCACAATCACTTCCGTAGAAGGCCTTTCGGGAGAATCGATTACTGAAATTCATTACAGCCAGCAATACAATGTATTAATGATAGGGCACGATAATGGGCTAATCGAAATCATTCCAAATGATCAAGACCAGGTCCTTCAGATTGTAGCCATTTTGGATAAGCCCAGTATCCCGCCTAATATCAAATCCATTAATGATTTTTATGAGTATCAGGGACAAGTTTATGTCTCTACGGACTTTGGTATTTCTGTTTTTGATCTCTCGCTTTTGGAATTTGGGGACACTTATTATATCGGTGAATTGGGCAGTACAATTTCGGTAGCCCAAACCACTATATTACCCCCTTTTATTTATGCCGCAACGGCTCAAGACGGGATAAAAAAGGCCTTGCTAGACGGTCCTGATTTGATTGACTACGCCTCTTGGGAGACAGTAACTGGAGGCGGGATTGTTGGCATTCAGACGTTGAACCAGGCCGTTTATTTTGCGAGAACAAATCAACGGGTCCTGCGTTTAACTCCAGAACCCGCCCAAATTATGGCTGACTTTGGCGCAGACCCAATCGTGGATATGCGCGTCAATGGGAATGTGCTTACCATTACCACAGAATCGAGCGTGAATACTTACGGGGCAGACTTTACCCCATTGGATATTTTTGAAATGCCTACAGAATTAGAGGATAAGTTTTCAATAGGGTTGGGATTTGCGGATCAGATTTTTGCCGGAACCCAGATCAATGGACTGCTCAAGCAATCCAGTGGTCAATTTGGATGGACGCCCGTTGGGCCTCAAGGGCCTTTATTTAATAACCCATTTTCAATAGATGCTTCTTCAGATCAACTTTGGGTTGGCTTTGGCGAGGTTACGGTAAGTTTTAACCCATACCCACTAACGTTTAGAGGACTGAGTCAATTTCAAAATGAGGGATGGAATAATATTCCCGCGGCCGATCTATTTGGGGCGAGCGATATTGTTCATGTGAAGATTAACCCAATGAACCCAGATCAGGTTTTTGCTTCATCATTTCAGTTTGGCCTGCTGCAGTTAACGGCCGGCGTTCCAGAAATTCTCTATGATCAAAGCAATAGTAGTTTGACACTCCCCACAGGGAACCCCGCGGCCGGTCTAAGGATTTATGGCTCAGATTTCGATCGCGACAACAATCTTTGGTTTGTTCAATCAAAAATTGATCAAGGTCTGTTGCGCCTAAGTCCTTCGGGTCAGATCGGAAAAATTGATTTATCAGGGATCATCAATGCCGAAGATGAATTGGCCTTAACCGATTTAAAAATCAGTCGTGAGGGTTATGTTTTTTTCGGTTCAGCTGAAAATGGTTTAATCGGTTTTAATCCCAGCACCAATAGTTTTAATCGAATTACTGAAGGGTCTGGCAATGGAAATTTACCGTCTACAGATGTGCGGAGTTTAGCATTTGATACAAATAACCGCCTATGGATTGGCACACGTGAGGGTTTGAGAGTCCTCTACAATACCACAGGGTTTTTTCAAAGCGGTAATAATGTGGAAGCTCAGCCAATCATCATCCTCGAGGAGGGCGTCGCACAGGAACTCTTATTTCAGCAGTCCGTCACTGATATTGAAGTCGATGGGTCCAACAATAAATGGATCGCTACAGCGACCTCAGGGGTGTTTTACCTTTCGGCCAATGGTCAGGAAACCATACTGCGATTTACCAAAGAAAACTCTCCTTTGCCTTCAGATAATGTTCAAGATATTGCCATTGATGGCGATAGCGGAAGAGTATATTTTGCCACCACTAAGGGCCTTGTCGCTTTTGAGGGCTCGGCTACAGAGGCAAGGGATGACCTCTCCGGCGCCTACGTCTATCCCAATCCCGTGCGACCCGGCTTCCAAGGACAGGTTACTGTAGATGGACTTACAGCAGGGGCAAATGTCAAAATAACCGATATCGAGGGTAATTTGGTTTTTGAAACCAAAAGCCAAGGAGGAAGTGTGCTTTGGGATACCCGTGCCTTTGGGCGTCATAAAGTAGCCTCGGGGGTTTATTTAGTTTTGATTACTTCAGAGGATGCCTTTGAGACCAAAGTGCTTAAAATTATGATTGTCCGATAATGAGGGTGAATACGCGAGCTTTAGTTCTTGCCACAGTCCGTTACGGCGAATCCGATGTAATTGTCAAAATGCTTACAGAATCTTCAGGACTGCGCAGTTATATGATTCGCGGATTACAGAAGTCAAGAAAAGGTCCTTTTAGACCAGCGATGTTTCAGCCGCTTACCCAATTGCAGATTCAGGCAATGCATCGGGATAAGGGTCAGTTAGAACGACTCACCGAGGCCAAAGTATCGGCGCATTATGTCAGCTTGCACAGCGATATTGTTAAGAGCTCTATGGCCTTATTTTTGGCCGAGGTGTTTAAAATGACCTTACAAGAGCAGGAATCTAATTCAGAACTTTTTTGTTTTTTAAGTGATGCATTGTTGGCTTTGGATGCGGCAGACGGCCCATTAAATTTTCACCTTAAAATTGTACTTGAATTACAACAGTACTTGGGCTGTTATCCCGATTTTGAAAAGGAACACCTACCGTACTTTAATCTGAAAGAGGGGGTATTTCAGGATTCAGCATCAGGCATTACCAAAAATGCAGAGGTTTTAAAGGATTTATGCACTCTGGCCAAGACACCATTTAGTCATTTGGCTCAGTGGAAAACAACCACAGAACAGAGGCGGGCCTTACTGGACTTGCTTATGGACTATATGCAAATGCACGCCACAGGCTTCAAGCGCCCTAAATCAATCGAAATTTATCGCCAGGTTTTTGGATAGATTCCGCCAAAGGCTCAGAAAATTTCAGAATCAAGACATCAGATGCGCTATGCGCTATTACGGCTTGCATTGATGTTGCCAAAAAGCGACCGCGTCACCATTTTTTCGTAGATGGCCAAATCACGGTTACTTCCGACCCCTTTATGAATCTCTTGTATGCTGCGCAGGGCATACTGCTGAATGGTTAATAGGGGCAGAACGATGCGCTCACGCACCCCAATTGAGGCGCGCATGGCCCGTGAGTCTTCCATAAGCTGGTCCAAGCCCGACACCTCTAAAACGAGGTCTTTAGAGCGCAAATATTCTTGGTAAATAAGTTGCCAAAAATCGCCGAACTCAGGATCATCTTTTAAGTATTGGGTGAGGGGAAAATAACTTTTACTTAGACTCATCATGCTATTTTCTAGAAGCGTTCTAAAAAATGCTGAAGTCTTATAAAGTTCCTGTAACGCGTTCATTTTACCTTGGGCCTTGAGGGCGTCAAGGGCAATGCCTACCCCATAAAATCCTGGAACATTTTGTTTGAGTTGACTCCAACTGCCTACAAAAGGGATCGCGCGTAGATCACTAAAATTCAGCTGATCACTGCTGCCACGTTTAGCGGGGCGACTGCCAATGTTGGTTTTTGCGTAATATTTTAGGGTGCTTATCTGCTCTAAATAGGGCAAAAATTTAGGGTGGTTCTTAAAATCTTGGTAGGCACTATAGCTCAAATCAGCGAGCTGTTCTAAAATAAGCCTTTGATCAGAGGCAATACTGGCTTGATCAGGGGCGAAAATTTCATTGGCAATACCCGAACTAATTAATTGTTCTAGATTGTATTGACATGAGGCAATGGTCCCAAAATTTGAACTTATTGTCTGGCCTTGAATGGTCAACTGAACTTCCTCGTGTTCGATAGTGTTTCCTAAAGAGGCATAAAATTGATGCGTCTTTCCTCCTCCGCGCGCTGGTGGGCCTCCTCGACCGTCAAAAAATAGAGCAGTAATGCCGTGAGCACGAGACACCTCGGTCAAGCGTTCTTTGGCCCGATAAATGGCCCAATTGGCCATAAGATAACCCCCGTCTTTGGTTCCATCACTAAATCCAAGCATTATAGATTGTCGATTACCACGCCTATTAAGGTGTTTTTGGTATTCAGAGTTCGTGTATAAAGCCTCCATGACCTCATCTGCCTCCTTGAGGTCATCAATCGTTTCAAACAAGGGGATTATATCGCAATTGGGGGTTTCCCAGTCGCATAATCGAATCATAGCGAAGGCTTCCATAACATTGACAACACTGCCATTGTTGCTTATAATGTAACGCTCGCAAGCCTTTGCTCCATTTTTTTCTTGGATTTTTTTCATGGCATAAATTGAAGCTAGGGTTTGCTTGCCCATGTCATCACTAATTTTATCCACATCTACCTTACCGTGTAATTGTCCGAGTAAATCAATTTTTTGCTGGGCTTCGAGATGGGGATAGTTCATAGGGATGATCTCAGGATAGGCCTGAGCAATAGCCATGATTGCCTTAGTGTGTATTCGTGAATCTTGGCGGATATCTAAAGAGGCAAAATAACATCCAAAAAGCTTCATTTTCTCGATGAGCTCGTCCACTAAACTCACAAAAAGCCCTTCGTGCTGTTTTTCTAAAATTTCTTTCAAGGATTCTAAGTCGCTCAAAAACTCAGGTGTGCGATCCCCCGACACAGTGAAACTAGAATTAAGTTCTGCAGCCAGTTTTTGTTCAAGTGCCAAAACGAGGGGTTCTGCTTGATTAAAGGTGATTCGGCGCTTCATTTTGCGGACGTCTTTGTAATAATTTTTCATCAAAGCACTCCGAAGTCGAGCAGCCACTTCCAGAGTTATTTCTGCCGTGACAAATGGATTTCCATCGCGGTCTCCACCTGGCCAAAACCCGAGATTAATAAGTTCGTTTGGCAGTGGTTCTCCATCAAAAATATGGGTTTTGGTGAATCGATAAATATTATGTGCTGCCTGATAAAAGACGTGCTCGAGATACCAGATTAAACTCACAGCTTCATCAAAAGGACTGGGTTTCGATTTTTTGAAAAAAGGTGTTTTGCCTAGTTGTGCCAGGAGTAGTTCTATTTCGTCGAGTTTGTTTTTCTCTATAGATTTTGCCAAATCTGTAATGATTCCCAAAACAGCCCCCGGATAAAACTGGGTCGGGTGTGCGGTAAGAACAGGACGTACTTTAAAGCGCTTCAGATAGTCCTTTAGGGCCTCACGCTTGTTTTTCTCGTGGGCTTCATCTTTAATACTCCGCAAGGTTCCTCGGCCTTCCGTATTGTTGATGATTGAAAACGTTGCCTCTTCGATAGCATCAAATAGGACGACTTGGCGCTCTATATATTGAATAAAGCTAAACAATAGATTGATACGCTGCTTTTCATCAAATTCGGGGCGATATTGATCAAAGAATTCATGGATGATTTCACTGGGGTTTTTCCCTTGTTCATAGCCAGAAACACATAACTCCTCAAATAATGGCAAGAGGACCCCAGTCTTGGTAATCGAATCGAAGGGGAGGGTCATAAAAATGCTGTTGTAAATCTGATATTTAGACAGCACGTGTTTTTGAAATCTTTCTTCCTTGGTGTGTTTCATAGCTTTGGAATGAAGGCCAAAGTTACGGAGAGATAAAGATTTTTAGAAAATTAATGGCAATAAGAAGTAATTCGTGAGTAAGATAACGATCAAGGACATGAGATTTAACCAGAATCCTGAGCGGACCATTTGTGAAACACTGACATGGCCACTGGCAAAAACTATTGCATTTGGGGGGGTTGCCATAGGCAGCATAAAGGCACAACTCGAAGCGAGGGTCACTGGAATAACCATGGCCAAAAGGGATTGATCTAAACCAAGCGCAATCCCTGCAATAACAGGTAAAAAAACGGTAACTAAAGCCACATTACTCATGAGCTCGGTTAAAAAGATTACCAGCGTAACTAGCACAATGAGGATCACAACAGCAGACCATTGATTTTGCTGGCTTATAAACGTTTGAATGGCATCAATAAAACCCCCTTGTGCCAGGGCGCTGGCTAAAGCAAGTCCGCCTCCAAAGAGAATCAAAATACCCCAAGGCAGCTTTGCGGTATCTTCCCATTGAAGCACACAGGGCTTTGTTCCTTTTTGGACGGGCACAATAAAGAGCGCTAAGGCACCAAGCATGGCTATATGCGTATCGGTAAGGGCCAAATGTGGCCAAAATTCATTGATTTGTCCTCGAAGGACCCAGCCAAGAACTGTCATCAAGAATAATGTAAGTACCGCTCTTTCTTTGCGTTTCATTGACCCTAGCGCACGGAGTTCATCTTCGATTATCTCGTGGGCACTATCCAAAAGCCCGAGGCGACTTGGATAAGCCCAGCGCACAATAATCCAATACGCTACCACTAGAAGCAGTCCAGATAATGGCACCCCAAAGGTCATCCATTGAAAAAATCCAATGTCGATTTGGTATTGCTCATTTAAAAAAGCGAGCATCACGCTGTTTGGAGGGGTGCCAATCAGGGTAGCCATTCCTCCAATATTCGCAGCAGCGGCAATGCCTAGCATGAGACTTAGAGCAAAACGCCGAATTTTTTTCTTGTTTTTTTTCGTTTTCTTTTTGACTAATTTATAAACAGATAGGGCCATAGGAAGCATCACCACTGTGCTGGCTGTATTTGAAATCCACATGGAGAGGAGGGCTGTGGCCAGCATAAAGCCAAAGATCACTCCATTTGCTTTGGGACCGGTAAGTCTCAATATGTGTAAGGCCATCCGTTTGTGGAGGGCGACTTTTTCTAAAGCAAGGGCGATGACAAATCCGCCAAAAAAGAGAAACACAATGGGGTTGGCATAGTGAACGGTCACCTGACCAATCGTGTTGATTCCTAGCAACGGAAAAACTGCTATAGGCAAAAGTGCCGTAATTGATATAGAAACGGCCTCAGTTATCCACCAAATAACCATCCAAAGACTGACCGCAAAAATTTTATCCATTATTGGATTAAAAAGCGGCTCTGGCAATAAAAGAAGCGTCACTGCCAACAATGGGCCTAACACTATGGCGAAGAGTTGTTTCATCACCCTAATTTAAGCAATGAAATTATATTTGTGCGCGCAAGGCTAAAATTAGATTACGTCCTGCTGCTGAAATACCAGAACTATAAGTGCGATACCGTTGATCCGTAATGTTTTCGACCCCAGTAATCAGATCAATATGGGTGTCTAATGAAAATTGCGCTTTAAGGTTAAAGGTCTGCCAGGCGGGGGAATATGTATTGCCCTGAGCATCAAGGGGGTAGATTTCTGTTTTTGATTGTTCCTCCACGGCAAGTTGATCATGACTAAATCCACCACTATACTGACAATAACCCTGAATCACGAGATTTTCAGCGCGAAACCAGAGGCGTGTGGCCCCAAACCACGGGGCGGCATGCCGCGCAGGACTAATCGAGCCATCCTCCATTTCCTCAGTTCCCTTTTGCCAGTTTAAATCAGAAGTGAGTTCAAAGCCAGAGGGCAGTTTGAGCTCGATACCGGTATGTATGCCATAAACTTGTGCTTCTGCTGCATTTTGCATTGCCTGAACCTTACTCAATACGCCATCATAGATTATTTCTGAAGCGCCATTTAAAGTAAAATCTCTTCGCGTGAGTGCCTTGTCTAACTGAGTGTAGTAACCGCTAAAGTCGATTTTCAATTTTTTGTGTAACATGTGAGCGACCCCTAAATCCCAGCTAACAGCATATTCAGGGTCGAGATCTGGATTTGGAACAATGACTGCTCCAGGTTCTGAGTCAAAGACTTTTCCAATATCATCGACGTTCGGTGCTCTGAAGGCAGTGGCCATGTTAGCGCGTAAGTTCCAAAACCTCGAGGGTTTAAATACCAGGCCAATGCTTCCAGTTACGGCTTCGGTATTGAGTTGAGCCTCATCAAAGGGTAATGGGTAAAAGCTTGTATCAAAGGCCGCCTTTAAACCAATGCCATTATAGCGCAGTCCAGCTTGAGACATGAGTTTTGAAGTCCATTGATGCTGATACGAAAGGTAAGCCGCATAGGACTGCCAATCTGCTTGTGGGTAACGAGCAGGCCCTGGGCTGCTGATGTTGGTCTCAATATTTGTCTTTCTCCCAGAGGAAGCGACATGGTTTAACACCCATTCCAATCCATAAAATAATTCTCCATGGGCGCCTATGGTTTTGCGCAGATCTAAGTTTGCAGAAGAGGCTAAAACAGCCTCTGCTCTATTTTCTTGTATGGGGTCATTAAATCCTCTACTAATGCGGCTTTCTTCAAAGTTCTGCTGTGCCAATCGCAAGGTCATTTCTGAAAAAATACCGTGCTCCATGGTGTGATTGGCGGTGAATTGTTTCATGGTCCATTTTTGAGGACCGTAATCCCATTGACCATATCTCGGGAGACCATTTGATGTTCTCAGTTGTCTGTCGTAACGGCTGTAGGCAGAAGTTGCTGAATGGTGGTAGGCCAGACTTAAATTCCATTTGGCGTTGGGTCGGTAAAACACCTTTTGCATGAAATTACTTTGATTGTATCCTGAGGGGGCCTGTCGGTTGGGATTTGAATTTGGGGTTATCAGGTCTTGACCATTGAAATGGGTTACATAAAAGGGTCTTAAATAATCTTGAGGCCCATGATTTCCTTGACGTAAATCGTCAAAATTAGTCCGCGTAAAGCTCGAGGTTAAAGCCCACTTTTCCCACCCTAGTTGAAGGTCAGCGTGGGCAGTTCGCTCAAAATTAGCTGAGGCCATGCGGGTAAGACCATTCGCTGAAACAGACAATTGCTCATTGTCAGAGAATTTTGGCCCTAAGGTTTCAAAGCTCATAACCCCCCCGATAGCATCACTGCCATAGACGACGGCATCAGGCCCCAACAACACTTCGGCACTTTCCATAGAAAGTGCATCTAAAGAGATGACGTTTTGAATATTACCACCTCTAAAAATGGCAGTGTTCATGCGCACGCCATCGACAGTATAAATCAATCGATTGGTCGCAAAACCGCGAATCATAGGACTGCCACCGCCCTGTTGACTTTTTTGAATAAATACAGCGCCTGAATTTCCCAATAAATCCGCTGCAGTTTGAGGGTTTTGCAAAACTATATCACCGGACTTAACGCTGATCACCTTTAGAGGGCTTTTATCTCGGGATTGACGCCATTTAGTTGCTGAGATAATGACTTGATCGAGTTCTGTATTGGTGCTTTCGAGTTCAGCCCAATTATCCTTATTTATGGTGTCTAATTCAGTTGTCCGGGGCAAATGAATTTGAAAAGTTGGATCAGTATAATTTATCGGCTGAGCCAGTGCAGATATAAAACAAAAAAGGCTCAGTGTCAATAGGGATTGGTGCATTCTGTAATAATTGTGATTGAGGTTTATTCGCAAGGAATACCCGGTCACAAAAACCATACCTTAAATCACTTGGACTATTTTTTTTGCATCATATCAATTAAGTCAGCGACAATTTCTGGGTTGAGAAGGGTGCTTGTGTCGCCTAGGGCGTCAAAATTATTTTGCGCAATATTGCGTAAAATTCTTCGCATGATCTTGCCACTGCGTGTTTTAGGCAGTCCTGGAGTGAAAACCATGGCATCAAGTTTTGCGATTGGTCCGACATGCTGGGCAATAGATTGGTTAATTTCGTTTTTTAAGGAGTCTTCGGCCTTAACACTTTGTCTGAGAATGATAAAACCAAAGAGGCTATTGCCTTTGATCGGATGAGGCACTCCGATTACTGCACTCTCTGCAACCAACTCATGTTCGTTTATCGCATCTTCAATGGGGGCCGTCCCGAGATTATGCCCCGAAACAATGATAACGTCATCGACTCTCCCGGTGATCCGGTAGTTTCCTTGGGCATCCCTAGTCGCTCCATCGCCCGTCATGTATTTATCAATTTGAGCGCCAAAATAAGTCTGCACATATCGCTGATGATCCCCCCATATGGTTCGTGCAATTGAAGGCCAAGGATGTTTGATAAATAGGAGGCCTGAACCTTCTGGAGTATTGATTTCGTTGCCCTGGGCATCGAGTAATACAGGCTGAATGCCCGGCAATGGCAAGGTTGCATAAGTTGGAATGGCTGGGGTTATACCCGGCAGAGGTGCAATCATGACCCCCCCAGTTTCCGTTTGCCACCAAGTGTCTACGATGGGTACTTTACCCCGACCTATATGGTTAAAATACCATTGCCACGCCTCCTCGTTAATTGGCTCTCCCACAGTCCCTAAAACTTTTAAACTTGATAAGTCATAGGGGCTGACAAAATCCAAAGATTCTTTGGCTAATGCCCTAATGGCCGTAGGTGCGGTATAAAACTGGGTTATTTTATATTTTTCAATAATCGACCAAAAGCGACCAAAGTCAGGATAGGAGGGCACTCCTTCAAACATTACAGTTGTGGCACCATTAGCCAAAGGACCGTAGAGGATATAACTATGTCCGGTAATCCATCCAATATCGGCTGAACACCAGTAAATGTCATTCTCTGTATATTGAAATACATTTTTAAAGGTATAGGCGGTGTATACCATATAGCCCCCACAAGTATGCACCATGCCTTTTGGCTTGCCTGTAGAACCCGAGGTGTATAGAATAAACAATGGGTCTTCGGCATCCATAATTGTCGCAGGACAATGGTCACTAGCCTGATCAAAAAGGGGCTTTAACCATAGATCTCGATTGGGGACCATATTGATTTTTTGGTGCGTGTGCGCCACAACTAAAGTATTTTGAACCCCAGGACAATCTTCAAGAGCTTGGTCGACTATGTCCTTTAGTTCTATGGTTTTGGCGCCGCGAAAACCACCGTCACTGGTGATAACCAAAGCACAATCACAGTCAATAATTCTGGCGGCAAGTGCCGTTGACGAGAAGCCTGCAAAGACTACCGAATGTATTGCACCAATGCGCGCACAAGCCAGAACAGTTATGGCTAATTCAGGAATCATCGGAAGATAAATACAAACGCGATCTCCTTTGCTCACCCCTTGGTTTTTTAAAACATTTGCCATCTTATTGACGGACTTGGCCAGTTCGGCATAACTTATTTTTTGTGGTTTTTCGTCTGGATTATTGGGCTCGAAGATTATGGCGGTTTTAGCGCCATTAATGGCTAAATGACGATCGAGTAAATTTTCTGTGATATTGAGCTTACCCCCTAAAAACCATCTTATGTGTGTATTTTTTTGATCCCATTCAAAAGTTTTGTCCCAATCCTTTTGCCATAAAAAGTTGTCTTTGGCAATGCGCGCCCAAAACAATTCTGGATTTTCTAAACTTTCTTGATAGGCCTGTTTATAGGATTCTGTCGTGTCGAGGTGATAATGACTCATGATATCAGAAGAATTAATTGTCTGCGCTAGTGATCTGCGTATAATGCCTTTGAAGATACAAAAAATGCTCGTCTGTAAATTTATAAATTCGATCAACGCCTCTAGAAATTAAACGTTTAAAAGGGGTGCCATATGAATTAGCTCAGCGATGTTTGCAGGGTCAATCTGTCTATTGGCAGGCATTATTAACTGTTTAATATTTAAAAATTAGATTTATGAGTACGTTAAGAAACAAAGTACAGTTGATCGGAAATTTGGGCAATGACCCAGAAATTGTAACCGTAGCCTCTGGCCGAAAGCGCGCGAAGTTTTCTATGGCAACTAATGAGAGTTACAAAAACAATAAAGGGGAACGCATGACGGACACTCAGTGGCACCATGTGATTGCTTGGGGAAAAACCGCCGAACTAATAGAGCTCTATTTGGGCAAAGGCAAAGAAGTTGCTCTGGAAGGTAAACTCGTCACCCGATTTTGGGATGATCAGGAGGGTCAAAGACGTTATACCACAGAGGTGCATTGCCACACTTTGCTCATGTTGTAACCTTGACTCTAATCTGGGCGGCTACAGCCGCCCAGATTTTTATCTCATTAATTTCAGGCAATTAGTACCTTTGCCGAAAATAAGGCTAAGGCTATGACGGAAAATGGGACTATAGAATTGATGGCACCTGCAGGGAATTTTGAATCATTGCAGGCGGCAATTGAGAATGGAGCGGACTCGGTTTATTTTGGTGTAGATCAACTCAACATGAGGGCGCGTGCCAGTATTAATTTTACCATAGAGGATTTGCCAGAAATTGTAAAGCGCTGTGCTGTCAAAAAGGTTAGAACCTATCTGACGTTAAACACAATTATTTACGATCATGATTTATCCATCATCAAGACCCTACTTGACGCGGCAAAAAGCGCGGGAATTACCGCGGTGATTGTAATGGACCAGGCTGTGATTGCCTATGCGCGACAGATTGGAATGGAAATTCATATTTCTACGCAAATCAATATCACGAACATTGAGACGGTTAAGTTTTATGCAATGTTCGCCGATACCATGGTTATGAGTCGTGAGCTAAGTTTGCGTCAGGTCAAGAAGATCGTAGAGCAAATAGAGCGTGATGATGTACGCGGACCCAATGGAAGATTGGTTGAGGTAGAGATTTTTGGTCATGGAGCACTTTGTATGGCCGTTTCAGGAAAATGTTATTTGAGCCTGCATTCACATAACTCATCTGCCAATCGCGGGGCCTGTAAACAAAATTGCAGAAAGAAATATACAGTAATAGACCAAGAGAGCGGTTTTGAAATTGAATTGGATAATGAATACATGATGTCTCCAAAGGATCTCTGTACTCTTGACTTTTTGGATCAAGTGATCGATACCGGAGTTAAAGTACTTAAGATCGAAGGTCGTGGTCGCGCACCAGAATATGTCGCTAAGGTCATCAAGACCTATCGTGAGGCTATTGATGCCCACGCTGCTGGGGAATTAAATAAGGATAAGGTCGCCCAATGGATGACAGAGCTTGAAAAAGTTTATAATCGTGGTTTTTGGAGCGGGTATTATTTAGGTCAAAAACTTGGAGAATGGAGTGAAGCCAATGGCTCCAAGGCAACTCAAAAGAAAGTATATGTAGGTAAGGGGGTTCACTTTTTCCCAAAATCTAA
>CALJFV010000155.1 GCA_938074515.1 uncultured Flavobacteriaceae bacterium | reverse complement strand
TGCACGACTTACTCGATAATTTTTATTTTTCATTTTAACGTAAAGGGATTCGATGTCAAAATGATTTTTTTGTTCATAAACCTCAGACAAGATCGCAAAGCGCTCAGGAGTTTTTCGGTGCCCTTTTTCCTCCAAAAATGTCGTGAATACATTTTTGACAATGGCTTGGTTGTTGATGTCTGTAGGTGTTTTCATCACAAAGCCTCAAATTTAGTCATTTATACCCTGCTGACTTTATCGATACCATTAATTTTTTTGATGTTTTTCACCAAGTTATCAAGGATAGACTTGTTTTTAACCTTGACCACAATTGTGCCGGTAAATGTGCCGTCATGAGTATCAAAATGGACACTTTTCATATCGATATGGAGGTTGTTTGAAACGACCTTGGTTACACTATTGACCATACCAAAAGTATCAAAGCCACTAATTTTAAGCGTCGCTTGAAACTCTCTTTGAGTGGAGTCAATCCACTGGGCTTTTAAAATGCGATAACTGTAGTTACTCTGCATTTGAATGGCGTTAGGACAGGTGTTTTTGTGCACTTTAATTCCATCATTGATGGTTAAAAAGCCAAATACATCATCACCGGGAATGGGATTGCAGCAAGGAGATATTTTGTAATCAAGTTTTTCTTCATCCTTGCCAAAAACGAGTTGATCGTACTTTATTGTAAGCTCCTCTTTATTGACGTCTTCATTATTTTGAGGGCGACGGATTCTATTTTTAAAAAAGTTGACAAATGCATTACTGCGCGAAGCTGCAAAGCTTTTGAGCATCGTATTGTCTATTATTCCAGCGCCTACTCGATAGAACAAGTCCAGGCTTGTTTTTAATTTAAAATAACGGACAAGTTCGTTTACGGTTTTTTCATTAAAGGTGATTTTTTGCGCTCTCAACTTGCGTTGCAAAACTATTTTACCTTCTGCTGCAATCTGTTTTTGCTCCTCTTTAAGAGATGATTTGATTTTACTAATGGCACGTCCAGTGACCGCGTAATTCAACCAGTTGGCCGTAGGTTTGGTCTTTTCAGAGGTAATGATCTCTACTTGGTCTCCACTGTTGAGCTCAAAACTCAAGGGAACCAGTTTGCCGTTTACTTTTGCGCCTCTGGTGCTCAGTCCAATTTGGGTGTGGACATGAAAGGCGAAATCTAGGGCAGTGGCCCCTTTGGCCAAAGAATACAAATCACCTTTAGGTGAGAACACAAAAATTTCTTTGGCATAAAGGCTCAATTTAAATTCCTCAACAAAATCAACGGCATTGATCTCGGAATTTTCGAGAGTTTCCTGAAGTTTATTCAGCCATTGATCTAGACCATCATCTTCACTGAGTTCATTTTTGTACTTGTAATGCGCCGCATAGCCTTTTTCGGCGATTTCGTTCATGCGCTGGCTTCTGATTTGCACCTCAACCCAGCGTCCCTTAGGGCCCATTACTGTGATATGGAGCGCTTCATATCCTGTAGATTTAGGGGCTGAAATCCAATCGCGCAATCGGGTTGGATTTGGTCGAAAGTGGTCTGTGACCATGGAATATATTTTCCACGCTAAAAATTTCTCGTCTTCTGCCTTGCCCTCATAAATGATCCGGATGGCAAATTTGTCGTAGACTTCGTCAAATGAAACACTTTGTCGCATCATTTTACGTCGGATAGAGAAAACAGATTTTGGCCGGCCTTTGATTTCGTATTTGATGCCCTCGGGGTCTAATGATTTTTGTATGACTCCGCTAAATGCAGCGATATAGGCGTCTTGGTCTTCTTTACTTTCTTTAATTTTGTCTACAATATCTCGATAAACTTCTGGCTCAGTAAATTTTAATCCTAAATCTTCTAGTTCAGATTTGATATTATAGAGTCCGATTCTATGGGCCAAAGGGGCATAGATATACAGTGTTTCAGAAGCGATTTTTAGCTGCTTATTTGGGGCCATGCTGTCCATGGTCTGCATATTGTGTAAGCGATCCGCAATTTTAATGATGATTACTCGAACATCCTCGTTGAGGGTGAGCAACATTTTTCTAAAGTTCTCTGCCTGCAGGGAGACATCTTTTTGATACTCTAAGTGGGATATTTTGGTAAGCCCATTGACGATACGCGCAATTGTTTCCCCAAATATTTGTTCAATATCCGCCAAAGTATATGGGGTGTCCTCGACGACATCATGGAGTAGTGCTGCGGCAATTGAGGTGGCATCTAATCCTATTTCTGAGGCGACAATTTTTGCCACTGCAATTGGATGAAAAATATAGGCCTCCCCACTTTTACGTCTTTGTTCTTTATGGGCGTCAACAGCAGTATCAAAAGCCGTTCTAATCAGTTTTTTATCAGCACGCGAAAGGGTCTGATAACTGATTTTAAGCAGTTCTTTGTACTGCTTAGCTATTTCTTTATTTTCCTGCTCTAGAACTGCTGGTGCCATAACATAAAATTACAATAAAGTTTGAGAGTGGACAAGCATACGGCCTCAATGGCGAGATTCAATTATTGAGCGTTTATGGTGCCCTCTTATCTGACGATTAAAGACAAGAATTTTTCGGTGTTTGTCCTGAACTATTGGATCAAACTTTGCCTATTTGAATGCATTAATAGAACGTTGCCTTAATGCTTCATAGATAAGAATGCCCGCTGAAACAGAAACATTCATGCTGTCGATAGCTCCATTCATCGGGATTTTCACTTTTGCATGACTTGCGGAACGCCAGGTTTCAGAGAGCCCCTCTGCCTCAGTACCCACTACAATTGCAGCAGATTTGCTATAATCAGCTTCAGTATAGGGTATGGCCTGTTGTAAAATGGCGCTGTAAATAGCAATATTATGCCCTTTGAGGTAATCGATTATTTCTTGGGTTGTTCCGGTGGCAATTGTCGTAGTAAAAAGACCGCCGACACTGCTTCGAATGATGTTAGGATTGTAAAGATCGGTAAGCGGGTTGGCCAGTAAGAAGGCGTCGACACCAGCCGCGTCAGCTGTGCGCAAAAGAGCGCCTATATTCCCCGGTTTTTCTGGGGCTTCAGCCACAAGAATCAGAGGGTTTTTACTCTTGAGTTTAAGCCCATTTAATCGATGGTCCTTACTTTTAAAAACCCCGATAAGGCCTTCTGTAGAATTGCGATAGGCAATTTTTTTATACACGCTCAAGCTGACTTCATAGGTTTTCACCCCTTGCTTCTCCAAAGATTTGATAAAATCCCAGGCCTTGAAACTGTCAGATTGCGCTGAATTGTTTTGTGCAATTTCGTTGCAATAAAAAAACATGGACCCTTGATAATCCGCCTTGAGCGCGAGATTAATTTCTCGCAACCCTTCAACGACGAATAAACCGTCTTTTTTTCTGGCACGTGGTTTCTCTTGCCATTGGACAATTTGCTTGATCAATCCATTGCTCGTGCTGGTCAATAAAGTTGGTGCTTGTTCCATGGAGCTCGTTCAATAGGGCCTTGCCCCCTTTTATTGGCCTAAATTATTCTTGGGTTTGTTGTCCGTATTTTTCTGAATATCGCTTATTTAGCTCTGTTTGATGCGTTTCAAGAGAAAGTGCACGCCCATCAATAAACGCATGGCTCAATTGATTGGTGCGCATATCTAAGGCATTCCCTTTACTGACAAATAAGGTGGCGCTTTTTCCCACCTCAAGGGTTCCATAATGCGCATCGATACCGAGAATTTTTGCCGTGTTAGACGTAACTAGCTTTAGTGCGTCTTCCGCCGATAAACCAAATCCCGAAGTGTGCCCTGCATAAAAGGGTAGGTTTCGTGTGCTCATGCGCTCCATACTTCCACGGGCATTGAGGCCTACGGTAAGACCTCCCTTTGTCAGCAAAACCGGAAGTTTAAAGGGCTTGTCGTAATCGTCATCCTCTTGTTGTGGCAGGGAGTGCACTCGATCAACCAGTACAGGAATATCATGACGCTTTAAAAATGGAATAATTTGATCAGACTGATAACCACCGACTAGAACAATTTCAGATACGCCATGATTTTTCAGTTGACTCACGGCATCCATGATTTCTCGAACTCCATCGGCATAAACATAGACTTTTTTGCTGCCATTAAGTGTTCCAACAAGAGCCTCTATGGCTTGATTGGGCACTTCAGGTTTTTCTGCGATAAAGGCTTTGGTGCGATCGAAATAATCGGTGATCGTTTCCACCTGTTTTTCGTAATCCTTATTGGGTTTCCATCCACGATCTTCGCCCATCCACCAGCGTCCACGTCGGTATGTATTAGGCCAATGTAAGTGGACTCCGTCGTCTGTTTTTACGGCCGCATCTTCCCAATTCCAGGCGTCTAATTGAACAATCGAAGACGTTCCTGAAAACACACCGCCTTGTGGAGTGATTTGCGCCATGAGTACTCCGTTAGGGCGCATACTTTCCACGACTTGACTTTCTGCATTGTAGGCAATAAGGCTACGAATATTCGGACCGTATTCCCCTAGTTCATCATCGTCTTTACTTTGACGCACGGCATCAATTTCGACCAAACCCAATGAAGATACTGGAGCAATAATTCCAGGATACACGTGCTGACCAGCCACATCGACGATTTGCCCCTGTGGGGTAATTTCATTTTGCCCTAAGGCGATAATTTTCCCGTTTTGAAAAATCAAATGAGCATTTTCTATGACCGATCCATTACCAATATGAACTGTAGCGCCAACCAAGGTGATTGTTTCTGATTGTGTTGGAGCAGGGGTTTGCTGAGCAAACCCAAAGACAGTAACTGCGGAAAGAAGCAGTACGGTTAATTTATATTTGAAATTCATAACGATTAGTTTATGGTTTCACATTCAAATTTGATTCGGTCTCTTTTGCCAGGAGCCCTTCCTCTGCCGCCCGATGACTTTTGATCAGAGAGCATCATTTGAATAAGTTGATTTTTTTCTTTTTGAAGCCCTCGGCGTAGCGCTTGGTCTTCTTCAATATCAAAATAAAATACCCCGTCAATCATGGTTTTTTCAGCATGAGCATAAACGGATAGTGGATGGTCATTCCAAAGCACTAAATCGGCATCTTTACCTTTTTTGACACTTCCGGTGCGGTCGTCTAAATGAAGCAGTTTGGCCGGATTTATGGTTACCATGGCCCAGGCCTCTTCTTGATCCATACCCCCATACTTAACTGTTTTGGCCGCCTCTTGATTTAGGCGACGGGCCATTTCATCATCATCACTGTTTATGGCCGTCGTGACACCCGCACGGGCCATAATCGCAGCATTAAACGGTATCGCATCTTTAACTTCATATTTGTAAGCCCACCAGTCACTAAATGTAGAACCGCCAACGCCATGCTCGGCCATTTTATCGGCCACTTTATAACCTTCCAAAATATGGGTGAATGTATTGACTCTAAAATCGAAAGATTCTGCCATTTTCATGAGCATATTAATCTCACTTTGAACATAACTGTGACAGCTAATAAAACGTTTTCCCTCTAAGATTTCTCCTAAAACCTCTAATTCTTCATCCACGCGATAGGCTGCTCCGCTTTTCTTTTTATCGAGGTAGGTGCGGGCTCTATTAAAATAATTGATATACAACTGTTCCACGCCCATTCGGGTTTGAGGATAGCGACTATAACTGCTCCAGTTACTCTGCTTGACATTTTCCCCTAAGGCAAATTTTATAAATTTTGGTGCATTGTCATAAAGCATCTCTTGGGCCGAAGCACCCCATTTTAATTTGATAATCGCTGATTGTCCTCCGATTGGATTAGCCGAACCGTGAAGGATTTGTGCCGAAGTAACACCACCGGCCAAATTGCGATATATGCTGATATCTTTAGGATTGACAACATCACTGATGCGTACTTCTGCAGACGAGTTTTGTCCTCCCTCGTTAATGGTCAGGGCAGCGATATGGGTGTGTTCATCGATAATTCCAGCGGTTAGATGTTTACCTGTCGCATCAATGATGCGCGCCCCTTTATCAGACAACCCAGTGCCTATTGCCCTAATTTTGCCGTCTTTTACCAAAACATCGGTGTTGTTCAGTATCCCTTCTTCTTCTCCCGTCCAAACCGTTGCATTTTTGAACAATACAGTTTGTTGGCTTGGAAGCTCGGTTCGTCCAAAGCCCAAATTGGGGTAGGTTATGGGCATGACCTCGAGGTCCGTCTCCATGCCGTTCATACTTTTGGCCTCCGCCTCGCTATCTTTTTCGGCATTCGGATTAATGCCTGGGGTAAATGCCGTTGGACTCGCAACAAAAGCCCTTGATTCGCCATCTTCGAAAAATATTTGGCCGCTGAGTTCGAAGTTCTCTGGATTGATTTGAGCTGTGGATCTCAAGATACCATCAGTTTCTTTATTTTTTACTTGCCACTTAAGCCAAGGTCCATCTTGGGTAATTTTACCCGCTTCAAGGCTATCGCCCTCTCCGTATTTTACCGACAATTGGCCCTCATTATTTTCGATAATAAATTTTGACGCGCTGCCCGCGATTGTGATTTGATATTCTTTGCTGGTCTTTTGTTCCTCTGGTTTTATGTCATAGGGTTTGCCTAAAATCCAATGGGCCCGTAACTGATTGTCTTTTGAGAAAAGCGGTTTGTCACTGATTAAAAAGTTGGCCAGTTTGTCTGCCTCTAGAGTGCCAATTATTGAACTAACCCCGAGTTGTGCAGCAGGTATTGTGGTCAATGCCCTAAGGGCTTCTTTTGGGTCAAGTCCATACTCAAAAGCCTTGGATAAATGATCGTTGAATGATTTTGGACTTTTTAATTCATGGGTGCTGAGGGAGAATCTGATGTTTTGTTCCGCAAATTTCTTTGGATTCATCGGCGCTTGATTCCAACGTCTTAAATCCTGCAGAGAAAGCTGTGCACTGTAATATGGATCAGAGACATCATAGGCTTCAGGGAAATTGATTGGCAGCACAAATTGAGCCTTGGTTTGAGAAAGCTCATTAAGGTATTCATAACCATCAGAAGCCCCTACAATGATATAAGGCTGATTGAATTGAGCGCCTATACTGTGTGCTCTAAGTGCATTTGCATTATCACCAGCCTCAAAGAAAGCAGGCTTGTTAAGATTAGCCAAAAGGGCCTCTAAGGTTTGATCGGTTTGCTCAACATTATTTCGATACCAATTTGCGTCGTGATACATTTGACGCAATAAAGCCATAGAGCCCATTAGAGATCCTGGATAAGACTGATTGCTTTGGTTGCTTCTCTCAAAAGAAAAACATTGACTGGCATTGGTTTCGAGTAAGCGATCGGCGTCACTAGAGGCGTCGGACAAGGCCACAATTAGGCCACTTCCACGAGCGATCCCATCTTTGAGTAGACTATGGACAACCCCAAATCCTTGTTCACGCATACTTTGGGCTGTTTTTTCATCGTATTTAAAATGATCTACGGCTCTTTGTTCTGCGCGAATGTGGTCATTCCAATAAAAGCCCTCGCGGTTCGGTTCGTATTGAGGCGATCTTCGGCCTCCGCCTTCAGATTTCGGAGTTGAGACCCCAAAATTAGTGTATGCATCTATAAAGGAAGGATAAATGTGTTTTCCGGCCAGATCATGAACCAATGCATGACTTGGAATCTCAACATTACTGCCAACAGAAATTATTTTACCCGAACGGATTAAAAGGGTCCCCGAATTAACTTCTCGATCCGCGTCGATGTGAATTGTCGCATTGGTAAAGGCGATAAGGCCCTCGTAACTTTCTTTTAGTTGATCATTTTTCGGAAAGTAGTCTTGCGCTAATGATGAACTAAAAATTCCGATCGTGATAATGGAGAATAAATACTTTTTCATGCATGCTAAATTATAAGAACCTCTAATATAGCAAAGTCAAGATTGAAATAAGCGCGAAAAACGATTTCTTTTAAAGAGGGTATTGTTGATCGTATTGTACCAAAAGGGCGACCATATAGCTATAGCTTTGCAGGCCTTTAGCTTGATTGTTGGCCTTTAAAAATTGATCCCAAAAAACTTTTGACACCGATTCTAAAGGGTTTTTGTAGGATTCCCAAAATGCCCGCATTTCTCTATAGCCTTCGAGTATCCCATAATTAATGCTGGGCAACATGCTGTCGTATGCTGCTCGATCGCTTCGGGCGACCTCGTTAAGGCAGTAACGTAAGGCAAAAATCGACCCTGAATATTTGATGTAAGTATTCTCGTGATTTATGGTGGCAAGGGTCGCTATAAAATTGGCCTCGTTTTCTGCGGCAAATCCCATTTGATGGGCTTGCTCATGGGCACTCACTACCGGAAATTTGTAGTTTTTTATTCGATTATTGACTTGAGCCTCGCCTGTGATGGGATTGTAATAACCACTGTACCCCATATAGGTGAGCCCCAAGGACCAAAGGGAAGGTTTAATGCTCGTTCCATGGTAGGCAAATTGAGGATAAATGGTGCCCAGCGTTTGATAACCTTGTCGGGAGTAGTCAAAAATTTCCTCTTGTGTGTAAGGCAAGTCTATTTTTACACTGTCTGCATAACCTAAGGCCCTGTGGAGTGTATTGCTTTTTTCAATCAGACGTTCTGTCAATGTGACCAGCTGTTCTGTGGTGTATTCAGGGGACAGGTCTAAAGACTTATAGAGCGGAGGACGCAGATAATTCAGCCCCCAAATAAGGTTGAACATGAGGTAAACAAGACCAAGTGCCGCACATAA
>CALJFV010000154.1 GCA_938074515.1 uncultured Flavobacteriaceae bacterium | reverse complement strand
GTAATAAAAAATTGACTGCCGTTTGTCGCAGGACCTGAATTGGCCATAGATAAAATTCCTTTTCCGCTATGGCTCAGGCTGTCAACGATTTCATCAGGAAAGGCATAACCTGGGTTTCCTGTACCATCTCCTTTAGGATCGCCCCCTTGAATCATAAAGTCTTTAATCACTCTATGAAAAGTCAATCCATTAAAATAAGGCTTACCTTGATATATGGAATCTACTCTTGGGTGAGTTCCTTTTGATAATTCTACAAAATTTGCTACGGTTAATGGGGTTGCTTCATGGTAAAACTTTGCAACAAAAGTCCCTTTATTGGTTACAAACTCTGCATACAATCCTGGTTCTAAGTCTGGATATTTTGTTTTACAACTCGTAAGGGTCAACAACAATATACTGGCGTAAAGAACTAAATGTTTCATATTGATTTTTGTTATTTTGATTATGTTTTGCAGGTTAATATTCAATTTATTTTGATTGTGAACCTTACATGGCCCGTGGCCCTGTGAATTTTCTTTGCGAAGATAATATAAGAATTAGACAATGCATGGTCCCGTCAACAGAGAATCGACGATTTATGAAATTTTAAACTAAAATTAATTTTGTCGTTCTAGGTCAACCAATACTGGCGTATTGGACTGAATCACTCCGGGAACTCCGCGATAACCATAGGCCATCACCGAGGGGATTAAAAGGCGTATTGATTCTCGGCTTTTAGTTAGTTTAAGGCCTTCGCGCACACCGCTGATTAGTTCCTGATGGCTTTGGTCTACTTGGTATTCGATCCATCCATTTTCTTTGGCACTGATTAATTCATTGAGCATTAAATCGTACACGGTGTATGAAAAAATTACTGTATCTCCTGTCTTGGCTGTAGCTGATGTATTTGCTCCTTGAGGGTCAATGGCATACCAGAAACCTGACTCTGATTGTCGATAACTGCGCAGACTGTCTTGAGTTTTGATAAAATTGAGTATTTCAGTTTCTTCTTTGGCATAGAGGGCCTTATTGCGTTGTGCTGAATCTTCCATAAAACTCCCGGAACGTTTCTGAACCGGTTTACGGGGCTCGGGTTGAGCGCAAGCCAAAAAGCTCGCTGAAATCATTAAACTCAAAATCAAGTTACTCGGCTTCATTAAGTTGATTTTTATATTCAGGTAAGAACTTTAAAAAATAATCAATGGCCTCGGTTAGGCCGCCGTCAAAGCGTCCTCCGGCAGCATTAATATGTCCGCCGCCGTTAAAATGATTTCGAGCAAATTCATTGACAGAGAAATCACCGACACTGCGCAGAGAAATTTTGATAATCTGTTCCTGTTGATTTTCAATAAAAATAAGGGCAAATCTGATGCCTTGCAATTGGAGCGCATAGTTCACAAACCCTTCTGTATCTCCTTTTTTAAAATGACACTCATCGAGATCTTTTTGGCTGAGATAGGTGTAGGCCGTATGGTACTCAGGTTTAATCTCCATTTGGGCTAAAGCCCGTCCAAGAAGTTTCAATTGCCCGGGACTTTGATTGTCGTAAACCGCCTGATGTATTTTACTGTGCTGAGCCCCTGCTTCGATGAGCGCCGCAATGACTCTATGGGTTTTTGCGGTTGTTGCAGGAAATTTAAATGATCCTGTATCGGTCATTATCCCGGTGTAAAGATTGGTCGCCATAGCCGCTGAGAGCTCCGACCAGCCCGTCCAGGCTTCGATCAGGTGGGCGACCATTTCACTGGTACTGCTCATTGTGGTATCGCTCCAGGTCAAAGCGGCATAATCTGCTGGTTGCTGGTGGTGATCGATCATCACAAAGGTCTTTTGGGAATTTAATAAAAGAGCGGATAAACTTCCGACTCTCGACAGATCATTAAAATCCAAAGTGCAAATCAGATCAGTGTGTTCAAGGCAGGCTTCAACTTGAGTTGAATGGTGATCAAAATTTAGTATTTGATCGTTACCGGGCATCCATTTTAAAAATTCCGGAAAGTCGTTGGGCATAACCACAGTGGGTTTATGTCCGAGTTTATGAAGAAACCAAAAAAGCCCAAGGCAAGACCCTATGGCGTCCCCGTCTGGATTCTTATGTCCGATGATCACGACTTTTTTACTTTCGTGAAATAGACGTTTAAAGTGCGATAAAATTGAGATGTCCATGTCTTGCGAAGATACAATTTCTTGATTGGTTTGCATTTGATATTTGACAATTAAAACACTACTTTTGCGGCCAAATTAACAAGTACCATGAGAACAGATCGCACATTTACTATGCTAAAGCCTGACAGTGTTGAAAAAGGATACATCGGGGCCATTTTAGAAAAAATCACCGGCGCAGGTTTTAAAATCGTCGCCATGAAATTAACACACATGACTCAGTCTGATGCAGAAACCTTTTATGCTGTCCATAAAGAACGCCCATTCTTTGGAGAGTTAGTTGAATACATGACGCGCGGTCCTATCGTAGCGGCAGTGCTTGAAAAGGAAAATGCTGTTGAGGATTTCCGAGCACTGATCGGAGCCACCAATCCTGCAGACGCAGCCGAAGGGACAATTCGTAAACTCTATGCAGCGTCAATGGGAGAGAATGCAGTTCACGGCAGTGACAGTGATGAAAATGCTGAAATTGAAAGCCAATTTCATTTTGCGGGCAGAGAAATTTTCTAAGCGCATCTTTCCAATATTCTAAGGAAAAATTTTATTCCAAAGTAAAATAAAAAAGTCGGCGCAATCGCGCCGACTTTTTTATTTGAAAATTATTGATTCCACGAGCGTTTCCCCCAGCTCTTGATTCATAAGGGCAATTATTTTGTCTTTACCATAATGCAATTCCTCTCGCAAAACAGACGAACTTAAATAAACATGGAGCACTGGTGGCGCCCAACGTAAAGTTTTTGTGTATTTGGTTATGGGTGGTCCCATCACCTGATGCCACATGGCCTCTACAGTCACCTTGTTCAGGCCTTTTTCGAGTTTTGAACCCGTCAAAAACTCTTGAAGTACTGAAGAAATGGGCTGAGATTCTGTATTGCGTTTTGGCATTATTTGAGTCTTGTTGGGATCAAGGTTACAAGTTAAAAATTTTATAACTCTGGTGCACTGATTTTACCACGCTTTCTGTCCGCTCGCTGTGGGTGTCACTGATAAATATTTGTCCAAATGATTCCTGATCTACCAGACCTATGATTTGGGCTACTCGGGTTTCATCAAGTTTGTCAAAAATATCATCCAACAGCAATATCGGAGTTGTTTTACTCAATTCTTTTAAGAAATCGAATTGAGCCAATTTCAAAGCGATAAGAAAAGATTTTTGTTGTCCTTGAGAGCCAAACTTTTTGATGGGATAGGACCCGATCTCAAAGTTTAAGTCGTCTTTGTGAATGCCGAAATTCGTATATTGTGTTGCCCGATCTCGCCCTAAATTATCGGTCAATAAATCGATTAATTTACCCTCGTGAAGTTGGCTTTGATAGGTCAGATTGACGGATTCTTTGGCGTTGCTAATAAATTTATATCGCTCGGTAAATATCGGAAGAAACGCCTGGATAAAGATCTGTCTTTTTTTGTGAATAGCATGCCCTAGACTGTCAAGCTGTGTGTTGTAAATGGAGAGTGTTTCCCCATCAAAAGTATGATTGAGTTGGAAATATTTTAGCAAAGCATTGCGCTGGCTCAGTGTTTTTTGGTAGTCGAGCAATTGGCGCAGATATTCGGGATCACCCTGCGCAATCACCCCATCCACGAATTTTCTGCGCGTTTCACTTCCTTCAATGATCAA
>CALJFV010000153.1 GCA_938074515.1 uncultured Flavobacteriaceae bacterium | reverse complement strand
GAGGCGGGAAGTGTTTTGGGGATTGGGAAAACTACGCTGCGCAATATTTGTCATCATCTAGATCAGATTTATTGCGACTCGATTGGCATTGAATACATGTATATTCGAAATCCAGAAGAGATTCAATGGATTCAAAAATGGCTTAATGTCAACGATAATCATCCCAAGTTTTCACCAGAAGAAAAGAAGCATATCCTGAACAAGTTGAACGAGGCCATTTCTTTTGAAAGTTTTTTACATTCCAAATATGTCGGTCAAAAGCGTTTTTCAATTGAAGGGGTAGATGCCATTATCCCGGGACTTGACGCCTTGATTGAACAAGGCGCAGAGCGCGGGGTGACCCAATTTGTTGTGGGCATGGCGCATCGTGGGCGATTGAATGTTTTGGCTAATATTTTTGGCAAATCTGCTGAGACCATTTTTAGTGAATTTGACAGCAAAGAATACGCCGAGGATGACCTATTTGATGGTGATGTAAAATACCACATGGGCTGGACCAGTTACAGAACAACAGACAAGGGTAAAGAAATACGGATGGATTTGGCGCCTAATCCATCACACTTAGAAGCAGTTGATGCTGTAGTAGAAGGGATAAGTCGCGCAAAAATAGATGGGCCTCTCAATGGAGACGCTTCAAAAATTTTACCCATATTGATTCACGGTGACGCGGCAGTCGCCGGTCAAGGAGTGGTATATGAGGTCATTCAAATGGCCCAACTCGATGGTTATAAAACCGGAGGAACCATCCACATTGTGGCCAATAATCAAGTTGGATTTACCACGAATTATTTAGATGCGCGTTCGTCCACCTATTGTACTGACATTGGTAAGGTTACACTATCGCCGGTATTGCACGTAAATGCAGATGATGCAGAGGCGGTTTGTCATGCTTTTAAATTTGCATTGGACTTCAGAATGACCTTCGGGCGTGACGTCTTTCTTGATGTGCTGGGCTATAGAAAATACGGGCATAATGAGGGGGATGAACCTCGATTTACCCAGCCAAGCCTTTATAAAGCAATAGGGCGTCATAAAAACTCAAGAGACATTTATGCGGATCAATTGATGGCAGAAGGAGTTATCAATGCCAATTTTATTCCGTCGCTCGAGCAAGAATATAAAAATGCCCTCGAACAGGATTTAGCAGCGTCTCGAGAAAAAGATAAAACGGTGGTTACTGAG
Source organism: uncultured Flavobacteriaceae bacterium (assembly GCA_938074515.1). Taxonomy (GTDB): domain Bacteria; phylum Bacteroidota; class Bacteroidia; order Flavobacteriales; family Flavobacteriaceae; genus BACL21. The sequence goes on along the minus strand of CALJFV010000153.1, from coordinate 2,191 downwards.
ATTCTAGCCGAAGATTGGGCCGACTTCAGACTCGCGAGCGCTGAAGACATTTTGGCTCCAGTCGACACGCGTTTCCCACAAAAGGAATTGGATGCTTTGGCCCAGGGAATTACCCAGCTGCCTAAAGACAAAAAATTCATTAAAAAAATTGAGCGCATCATTCAGGACAGAAATAATCGTTATTTCCAAGAAAACACTTTGGACTGGGCCATGGGTGAGCTTTTAGCCTATGCCACATTGATGAAGGAAGGATTTAATGTGCGTATCTCGGGTCAAGATGTCGAGCGAGGGACCTTTTCTCATAGACACGCGATCAAAAAAACTGAAGACGATTCCGAGGAAATTAACCTCCACAATACCCTTGGCTTGGCGGGCCATATGGACATATTTAATTCATTGCTTTCAGAGTACGCCGTAGTGGGCTTTGATTATGGTTATGCTATGGCTGCGCCCAAAACACTAACCATATGGGAGGCGCAATTTGGGGACTTTTCAAACGGCGCTCAGATCATGCTAGACCAGTATATCTCTGCTGCTGAGAGTAAATGGAAAATCCAAAATGGATTGGTGATGTTGTTGCCGCACGGTTATGAAGGGCAAGGTTCCGAGCACTCAAGTGGGCGTATGGAGCGTTATTTGCAGTTGTGCTCCCGCCAAAATATGGTGGTGGCTGATGTCACCACTCCGGCGAATTTTTTCCACTTATTGCGCCGACAGATGAAGTGGAATTTTAGAAAACCATTGATCGTATTCACGCCAAAGAGTCTATTGAGACATCCGGATGTTGTCTCCACACGGGAATCCTTAGCCCAAGGACAATTTATGCCCATTATTGATGACGCCCACTGCGACAAGCAGAAAGTGAAGTCATTAGTGTTCTGTACCGGGAAGTTTTATTATGATATGGTACAGCGTCGTCAGGAAAATGGACGTGACGATGTGGCCCTAGTCCGATTGGAACAATTATTTCCATTGCCCGTAGAGCTCATTGAACAGGTAATCTCAACCTATCCAAATGTCCACGACTATGTTTGGGCCCAAGAGGAACCTACCAATATGGGTGCTTGGGGCTTTATGCTCATGAATTTCAAATCAGTGCCTTTGCGTTTGGCTTCGAGAAACGTGCATAGCTCTCCTGCAGCAGGAAGCAGCGCACGTTCTAAAGCGCGTCATAAAAAAGTTTTAGACAGTGTCTTTGACACACCCAATACACCATAAGTAACCGTTGTATTATGTTAGAAATGAAAGTGCCCTCTCCGGGCGAATCGATTACAGAAGTAGAAATTGCCCAGTGGCTTGTTGCCGATGGCGATTATGTCGAAAAAGATCAAGCCATTGCTGAGGTCGATAGCGACAAAGCAACTTTAGAGTTACCTGCTGAGGCCAGCGGAATCATAACCCTAAAGGCGGAAGAAGGGGATGCCGTGGCCGTAGGTCAGGTCGTTTGTTTAATCGATACAGATGCTGTTCGTCCCGAGGGAGGCGCGGCACAGAAGGCTACAAGTCCCGCACAAAATACTGCTGGTTCAGCACCCAAGGCTGCAGTTCCTGCGCCAGAGAAAACGGTGAGTTATGCTACAGGAACCCCGTCACCTTCGGCCAAAAAATTGATGGATGAAAAGGGACTCAGTGCTGATCAAATTCAAGGTACTGGGCGTGATGGACGAATCTTGAAGGAAGATGTGATCAAAGGCGCTCCGGCAATGGGAAGCTCAAGCTCCGAAAATCGCGGATCGAGTCGTCAAAAGTTATCTATGCTGCGCAGAAAAGTGGCCGAGCGTTTGGTTTCTGCTAAAAACGAAACAGCCATGCTTACGACCTTTAATGAGGTGGACATGAGCGCAATTTTTGCCTTACGCAATGAATACAAGGATGCCTTTAAAGCCAAGCATGATGTCGGTTTAGGATTTATGTCATTTTTCACTTTGGCTGTGGTGCGCGCTTTGGACTTATTCCCAGATGTCAATTCAATGATTGACGGGGATTACAAAGTAACCTATGATTATAAAGATATTTCTATCGCCGTTTCAGGGCCAAAAGGTTTGATGGTCCCCGTGATTCGTAACGCCGAGGAATTGAGTTTCCGCGGGGTTGAGGCTGAGGTTAAACGATTGGCCTTAAGAGCCCGCGACGGTCAAATAACTGTAGATGAAATGACCGGAGGGACTTTCACCATTTCTAACGGAGGGGT
>CALJFV010000152.1 GCA_938074515.1 uncultured Flavobacteriaceae bacterium | reverse complement strand
AGGCCCTGAAATCTCACCGGTATAAGCGCCAGATTCAGCCTGATGCATATTTTGCCCGCCTACTTCCAATACTTTAGACCCCGCAGCTAGCGCTGCAACAGAGCCTAAATGAATGCTCGGCGGGCAGACCATAACGCGCTGATCCTGGGGCAGGTCCCCAAGGGCCTCCACTAATTCTTTGGTCAAGGACTCGGCCTTTGTTTTATCTAAGTTCATTTTCCAGTTTCCCGCTACAATCTTTTTTCTCATAATCTTGATTCTATTTTTTCAATAATTCTTAATTCAGTTTTTTTCTGGCCACAGGGCCCTTTATTCATCCCCGTAAGCGATCCTGGGGTCCAAGAGGCCGTAGATCAAATCCACGATAATGTTGATGATGATAAACATGGTGGCAATGACCAGTACCGCTCCCATAATGATCGGCAAATCTAAGGTATTTAGGGCATCTACGATTTCTTTGCCCAATCCATTCCACCCAAATATATATTCCACAAAAACAGCCCCAGCCAGCATTGAGGCAAACCAACCCGAAACTGCCGTCACCACTGGGTTAAGGGCATTTTTCATGGCGTGGCGCCACATTATGGCCCAATCGGTAAGTCCTTTGGCCCTTGCCGTACGGATATAATCCTGCTGCATCTGCTCCCAAAGAGAATTGCGCATCAGCTGGGTCACCACAGCAATAGGACGAATCCCCAGAACCACCGCGGGCAGAATCAAATTCTTCCACGCGATATAGGTCCCCTCTCCATAATCATCCACCTCCAATAAACTTCCGGTCATATTCAGATGGGTATACTCGTGCAGCACATACCCAAAAAACCAAGCAAAGAGTATGGCGCTAAAAAACGAGGGCACACTCATGCCCACAGTACTGAACAACTGAATGAATCGATCCAGCCAGCCATCTTTAAACCACACTGAAATCACCCCCAGAAGCACCCCTAACAGGACCGCCAAGCTTATTGAGGTAACCGCGAGAATCGCTGTATTGGGCAAGGTCTCTCGGATGACCTCAGAAACCTTTTTTCCGCTTTTCTGAAAAGAGTCGCGCAGATAAGGGGCTTTTAGTACTAACATGCCCTGATCACTGCGATAGAAAATCATACCGCCATATTGATCAGGATTATAAAAGGTATAGTCCTTTTCATGGGTTGAGTGCCAAGAAATCGGCGATAAGTCATTGAGATAATATAGGTACTGACGCCCTACGGGCTGATCAAAGCCATACTTTTTTTTGACCGCAGCGAGTTGCTCAGCGCTTTCGTTTTGACCCAGCATCATTCGGGCTGGATCCCCCGGTAAAAAATGAAATAAATAGAAAATAACCGTAACGACACCAAAAAGGGTTAACACACCATAGCCGAGTTTTCTGATGGTGTAACGCAGCACTTATTGGAGTTTTAATTGTTGTGCATCCACCCAATGGAGCTTTTGCTTAATGACCCCATTCTGCCACTCCATAATCCCCGGATTACTGCGGATAATGGTCTTAAGGGTGGTCATGTCACAAAAATAAAAATCAAAATCTAGGCCAAAGCGCTCTTTGTATTGATTCACCTCATCCGGGCCCGATGCCGACAAGCCGATCACCGAATATCCTTGATTTCGAGCACGAGTTATCGCTTCTTTGACCGCAGCAAATCCGGGAGTCTCAGAAACAGCCAAATTATAAGCGACAACCACCACGAGTTTTGGGGCCGCTAAAAACTCCTGGGTATAATCCATACCGTCACGCTCCATGGTAAAATCATGAATGGGCGGCTCATAAGGCGGGCGTAAAAATTGGGTCTCAACCCCGGTTCGCGTAGCACCTTCGGGCTTTGGATCGCGCCCTGTGGTATTGACCAGTTCAAAGGGACCGTCTGGGCCCTCGTATTGCCATCGGTACTCAATAATCGGGGGCGGCGCATCACTGGGCACACTCATCCCTAGAGCAATATCAGCCCCGATTTTATAGGGTCTAAAATCCACCGCAGGCAAGTGCATCAGCACATGGTACCCAAAGGCCAAAGACGCTATGGTCGACAGCAATACAGCGCTGCTGCGCAAAAGCGTTGTTCCTGCAGTGTAGAGGTGGGTTTGCTGCCATAACAGCCAAGCGATAAAAACCAGCAGAACCACATCTTTAGTAAAGGATTCCCATGGGGTGAGCTTTAGGGCATCCCCAAAACAGCCACAATCGGTGACTTTATTAAAATAGGCCGAGTAAAAGGTCAGAAACGTAAAAAACACGATCATGCCCATCAGACTCCAAAGGGTCAATTTTTTGGCATAACCCACCAGAAGCATCACCCCCAGAATGACCTCAACCAGAACCACCACCACAGCGAGCATCAAGGCATAAGGAGACAAAAAGTCCATGTTTAAGACATCAGGAGCAAAATAATCTTGGAGCTTAAAGGAAAAGCCTACGGGATCGTTCAACTTAATCAGCCCGCTGATGATAAACAGCACCCCGACAAAAACTTGACTAAACCCAGTTATAATTCGTTTTAACGCCATAGTCAAATTTATGTTTTGGATTCTTCTGCAGGAACCACACCCAAGTGAATTAAAGCAAACACGCTGTAATTAATCATGTCTTGATAATTGGCATCAATTCCTTCACTCACCAAAGTTTTGCCTTGATTGTCTTCAATCTGTTTCACACGTAATAATTTTTGAAGAATCAAGTCGGTCAAAGAACTCACCCGCATATCGCGCCACGCTTCACCGTAGTCGTGGTTCTTATCCATCATCAGGGATTTTGTATTGTGGAGCTCCTGGTCGTATAGGGCCGTGGCTTGTGCTGCATCCAAATCAGGTTGTTCAACCACGCCCAATTTCAATTGAATCAAAGCCATGGTGCAATAATTAATAATCCCCATAAATTCTGAGACCTCTCCCTCATCGACACGACGCTCTGCGTTTTGTTGTAAGCCACGGATACGTTGTGCTTTGATA
>CALJFV010000151.1 GCA_938074515.1 uncultured Flavobacteriaceae bacterium | reverse complement strand
TAAATTTCCTTATATTTACACAGAAAATCTATCTAAAGGAGCTTGTAGCTACTTAAATATACGACAATAAGCGTGATTGCTGTATGATATTTCGTCATCGAGTGAAAGAATTCCGTTTAAAGCGGGGCTGGTCGCAACAAGAACTTGGGATTCGTCTTGGAGTGACCCGCCAAACGATTATCTCAATAGAAAGTTATCGCTTCAATCCCAGTCTAGAATTAGGAATGCGCCTCTCTTTAGAACTCGATGTACCTGTAGACACTTTGTTCTTTTTTGATTATCCGTCTATTTCCGCGCCAGATTAATAAATTGTTATGTATTATCGAAGCTGACATCGCAGGAGGTTTTTTTTACTTAATTTGTAAAAGGATAATAGTTTTGACGCACTTGTAATGTTTACTGAAAACCAAATTAAACTGGCTGCTGCTGCTTCAGCGATTGCTCATCCCATTAAAGTTGCTATCTTGGAATGCCTTACCGCCAATGATGGTTGGCATGAAGAATGCCTTTCTAACAAAATAAACCTTCCTAAAGATTCTGTACAAAAAGGCTTACAAGAATTACGCGCTTTAGGTCTAATCCAGGGTAATATTAAAGAAGTCGAGATGCGTTTTCGACTCAATAAAGAGAACTGGCAGGAGTTTAAAGATTATATCAGAAGTAATTTTGATTAACAATCCCCTAGTTTTGATCCGTCCCAACTGAAAAAAAGCTGCACAAAGCCCCCCTCTACGCATCACAAATCTCAAATGCCTTAACTAATGATCCTATAGGGTCATCCGAGGTCGGCATAAACTCTTGGGCGACATATCCTGTGAAGCCTGTAGCGGCTATGGCGCGCATAATCGCCGGATAATAAAGTTCTTGTGTGTCGTCGATTTCGTGACGGCCAGGCACCCCAGCAGTGTGATAATGTCCAAAAAATTGATGGCTGTTTTGAATCGTCCGTATGATATCGCCCTCTTGAATTTGCATATGATAGATGTCGTAAAGCAGCTTAAAATTATTGCTTCCCAGAGCTTTACACAAGGCAATGCCCCAGTCTGAATGATCACACATATAATCCGGATGATCGATTTGATTAAAGAGTTCCATTTGAAGCACCACTCCGTGTTTTTCGGCAAGCGGCAACACTTGGCGTAATCCAGAGACACAGTTGGCCAACCCTTTTTGATCGGTCATTCCATCTCGATTTCCGCTAAAGCAAATTAAATTAGTGTAGCCCGCTTCAGCCACAAGGGGAATCATTTTAGTGTAATTATCAATTAACTCGGGGTGATATTTTGGATTGTTCCATCCTTTGGTCAAACCCAATTCCGCTCCATTGCACATAGAGCAATGAATGTTGTGCTTTTTTAAAAGCGGCCAATCCTTTGGCCCTACCAAATCTATAGCGCCGATTCCTAAGCGACGGAGTGTGATTAAAAAATCCTCGAGTGGGATTTGCTCAAAACACCAATGACAAACACTGTGGTTGATTTTCTCTCCAACCTCAGGGCCAGAATTGACTTGGGCATCAGCTTCTAGCTGATTCAATTGATTGGTATTGGCCCGCAAAGAACCAGGCAATGCCCCCAAAGCCAAACCCGTTAAGGAGGTTTTTTCAATAAATTTTCGTCTTTTCATGAATTACGATCAGTGGCTAAGCAGTTCTGCGCGTTGTGAACGCTGATACGCCGCTGCCTTTTGATACAGATCAGAAACTCCATTGCGGTCAATTTTTTCAAACAATTCGAGCCCCAATGGATGAGTTTCTAATTCACTCATGTGTTTGCGCTTCCACAAAGACATTTGCAACATTATGGGATAAAGATCAATGCCCTTATCTGTGAGATAGTAATGCTTTGTTTTTCCATCACCTTTGACTTTATGGAAATCTACCATCTCCATGTCGATTAATTTTTTTAGACGACTGACCAAAATATTAGTCGCAATTTTCTCCGGTGCGCCAAGCATCTCGCTGTAGGTATTTCGGCCAATAAACAAATCCCGCACAATCAGCAACGACCATTTATCGCCAATGACATCAAGCGTATTTGATAAGGGGCAAGTGGAACGTGTTATTAATGAATTCATACAATTGAGGAATCTTTTACAGTCAAGATACGAAATCTTTGTGTTTCTCGGATTTTTTTAAACTCAAATTGAGGGATTTAACTTTTTTTAACAGCAGCCAACACCAAAAGTAACGTAATTTCCAATCGCAGAACAATAAAATTCAAAGACCATGCTGAGATTGCCAATTTTATATATCCTTTCATTTTTACTTTGCCTCACGGCATTTCTCGGTCCAAATAAGCTTTTAGCGCAAAATAAAAAACAAGCCTTTGCCAAGCACATCATGGATTCTCCCATCATTGACGGGTATTTAGATGAAGACATTTGGAAGGAAGCTACTCCACTTGAAAACTTTACTCAGAATTTTCCCACGGACACCCTGCCGGCCCAGCATCAAACAAAGGTCAAATTCTTGTATGATGATCAGTTCCTTTACATCGGTATTGTTGCTAAGAGTAGTGGAGAGGATTTCGTGGTCTCCTCATTGAGACGTGACTTTAGGGGTAGCACCACGGACAATGTGTCTTTTTTCTTTGACACATTTCAAGATGGAGTTAACGCCTATCAGTTTGGGGTCAATCCTTATGGGGCGCAAAGAGAATCTTTAGTCTCAGACGGGGGCATTAATCGGAGCTCCTTTAACCCAAATTGGGATGTAAAGTGGTTTTCCGATGGACATATCGATGGGGACACCTACATGGCTGAAATCGCCATCCCATTTTATTCACTCAAATACCCAGAGGGCTGCACTCAATGGAGCATCCAGGCTTATCGATTTGACCTGCAATCCAATGAGCGATCAACCTGGTCTAGGGTGGATCAAAATCAATTGCTGTCCAATCTGGGGTATTTAGGAGTGTTAAATTTTGAACGGCCGCTACCAAGAAACAACAGCACTTATTACTTCATTCCATACGCAAACCTGTCTCAGGCCAAAGATTACAATGCTGATACGCCCTTGACAAGGGACACAAAAGTTGGTTTTGACGTCAAAGTTCCCATTGGCACTCAGATGAATTTAGATCTCACGGTAAATCCTGATTTTTCAAATGTAGAAGTGGATGACCTAATCAATAACATTTCTCGATTTGAAGTATCTCTTCCAGAAAAAAGACAGTTTTTCTTAGATAACAGCGACCTGTTTTCAAGCTTTGGGAATTCTCGTGATGTTTCTCCGTTTTTTTCTCGCCGAATCGGAATTGCCCGTGATGCTGACGGAAATAACATTCAAAATGATATTATTGGGGGCTTTCGACTCAGCGGAAAGCTGAACAGCAAACTTCGTTTAGGGGCCCTGTCTCTTCAAACTAAAGAGGATGCTGCAAATGGCATCCCCAGCAATAATAACAGCATGTTGGCCATACAGCAAAGGGTTTTTGGTCGGTCGCAGGTCGGGCTCTTTTTGATCAATAGAGAAACTACGGACAAGGCGTCCTTGGAAGATGATGACCAGGCGTTTAATCGTGTCATGGGGTTAGATTACAGTCTAGCCTCTACCAACAATAAATGGACCGGCAAGTTTTTTGCTCATAGCTCCATAAACGATAACGACTCACAAAATCGCTGGTCCGGGCAGGCACTAATGAGGTTCAACAATCGATTTTGGAATATTTTTACCCTAGGTCTTTTTGTAGACGATGCCTTTAATTCGGATCTGGGATTTATCCCCAGGAAAGGATTCATCAAAAAAGCCGATAAAGTCACTCGGACCTTTTATCCAAAATCTGGATCAGTAAACACCTACCAAATTGGTTGTTACAACGAATTTTATTTTGCTCAGGACCTGAATTACAAACAGACCGATCATACTTTAAAATTTGAATATATTGTCAATTATAAAAATCAATCCCGACTCGAGCTAAACTATTTTGTGCGCTACGTGTATCTATTTGACGATTTTGATCCTACGCGGGGTGATGATGCTCTTGCCCTTCCTATGGGCAGCGAATACAACTATAATTCTTGGGCTTTAGAATACAATTCTCAACCTGCGAGTGTGTTTACTTGGGGGGCCACAGCCACAATAGGTCAATTTTTCAACGGAAAGCGTTTTGGACTCAAAGGACGCATCAATTATCGCACTCAACCCACCTTTAACATGAGCGTAGATTTTGATTATAACGATATTCGATTGGCGGCTCCATATCCTTCGGCCAAACTATTCCTTATCGCGCCCAAATTAGAGTGGACTTTTACTAAAAATCTGTTTTGGTCTAACTTCATCCAGTACAGCAACTTCAGCGATAATTTTGGGGTTAACTCACGCTTACAATGGCGATTTGCCCCCATGTCAGACCTGTTTATCGTTTACAATGACGGCTATGACGCAGTGAACTTTTACAAGCGTTATCGCTCAATCAATCTCAAACTCAATTACTGGTTTAACATTTAAGTTCAGAGTAATCCAATTAAATTCAAGTCTCGATACTGGCCAATCTTTTTATTTGCCTCAGGTATAGCCTCCCTAACAATTAAGTCTGATTAGGCGTGATCAAAAAACGCTGAAAGGCCTCTATGGCTTGATACTCGGGCAATCCAAGTCGGTCGTACAACTCGGCCGTATGAGCATTACGCTCCTCAGCTCTTTGCCAAAATTCTCGGTTATCAGGCCCGGGAAATACTGGAGCATCTTTTTGTGATTGATGCTTAAAGATGGCTTTTCGCTTACTAAAGACCTCTGATGGGCTGAGCGGCACGGCCATATCAATAGCTTCAATCGGCCATTCTTGCCATGCTCCGCGATATAGCCACACATAACAAGACTTAAACCATTTCTGGTCAGCACATTGTTTTAGGGCTTGAGTGATTGCCTCCAGACAGACTCTATGGGTTCCATGTGGGTCAGATAAATCCCCCGCAGCAAAAACTTGATGTGGCTTTATTTCATTGAGTAGTGCAACCGTTTTGGCGACATCCTCATCGCCCAGTGGATTTTTTTTGATAGTACCTGTTTCATAAAAAGGCAGATTCATGAAATGAATGCGCTCCGCGGGAACCCCAACAAATCGGCAAGCTGCCTTGGCCTCACATTTACGGATTAAACCCTTGAGATTCCGCAATAGCTCGCCATCCATTTGATCTAAACTACTTTTGTCTAAAGCAACATTTACCAAATTCGAAAGATCTTTGTCCATAATACCGCCGTAGTGATTGATTTCGTCAAATAAATCTATGAGTTGCACCACGTAATCATCAAATACCGCAATGTTGCCAGAAGTTTGATAAGCCACATGCACTTCATGACCTTGGTCTACGAGACGTTTAAAGGTACCCCCCATGGAAATAACATCATCATCTGGATGAGGGCTAAATATAAGAGACCTTTTAGGCATTGGTGTGGATCGCTCAGGCCGATATTCATCATCGACTCCAGGTTTCCCTCCGGGCCAACCGGTAATGGTTCTTTGGATTTTATTAAAAATGTCCAAATTAATGGCATAAGCCCCATTGTGCGCCGACAATAAAGACTCTAGACCATTCTCAGTGTAATCATTTTCTGTAAGTTTTAAAATTGGTTTTTGGGTCTTATAACAGAGCCATATCACGGCTTTTTTGACCATATCTAATCGCCAATCTACCGACCTGGTGAGCCAAGGGGTTGCATAAGCCACTAAGTCCGATGCCGCGGCTTTGTCTAAAAACACTGAAGTGTTAGGATGATTCTGTAAGAAAGTTGCGGGTATTTGATCGGTCACTGGACCCTCTAAAGCCTTTTTTATAATGTCACTTTTGCCTTCCCCCCAAGCCATTAAAATGACCTTTTTGGCTTTGAGTATAGTGCCCACCCCCATTGTAATGGCCCGATTCGGCACGTTTTCTGCGCCGTTAAAATCGCTCGCAGCGTCTAATTTGGTGATGCGGTCCAAACTGATGAGGCGAGTTTTGGACTTGCGGCCCGATCCGGGCTCGTTAAAACCGATGTGTCCTGTGCGACCAATTCCTAAAACCTGAATGTCCAGTCCTCCTGCTTCGGCAATAGCCTGCTCGTATTGAGCGCAGTAGGCGCCAATTTCTTCTTCTTTGAGCTGCCCATCGGGCACGTGGGTTTGGTCCGAAGGAATATCTACATGATCAAACAAATGCTCCTGCATGAAACGATGATAGCTTTGAATCGCTTTTGGATCCATCGGATAATATTCGTCCAAATTAAAGGTGATGACCTTTTTGAAACTCAAACCCTCCTTTTGATGCAAGCGCACAAGCTCTGCGTAAACACTTTTAGGTGTGGACCCTGTGGCCAGTCCTAAAACACAGTACTGCCCTGATTCGTTTTTTTGTTCGATTGTGGTTGCGATTTCGCGCGCAACTTGACGTGAGGCGTCTAATGCCGTGTCAAAGACCTGCAATGGGCTGGTGGTTGTCATAAAATAGTATTGCGAAAATTAAATTTACTGAATTTTTTGGTCAAATAAATGGTATAAAAAAGGAGCGGAAAACCCGCTCCTTTTCTACAAATGTAGACCTCAAGTTATTTCATTTTTATTGGCAAGGATGGTGCTGAAATCCATTTAATCAAGGTTTCAACTAAGCCATACAAATAACCATATACAGCAAGAGAAGCATACATTTGAATCAATAATACAATAACCCCAATGTAAGACATTACAACAGCGGTCAATGACGACATAGAATAATTGTCCCCCATTTGAGACATTGAGCCTCCCATGTCTAAATCATTCAATGAGTTAAAGGCTCCACCAATTACTTCAAGTGGGGTACCATCTAATAGTTGAGCCAAAATCATCATAGGGAACTCAAATACCGGCATCACAGCGCCTAAGAAGTTGGATCCTCCGCTGGTATAAACACCGGTATTAAGCAGCCAAGCAAGAGTCATTGTAACAGCGCCAAAAAAGGCCATAACCGCCATAAATTCTCCGACCATTCTGATATTGATCATGACAAAGTCTTTAAAAACTAAACTTAGTACCCCGTCATGTCCTCCTTCAAATGATTTGCCAGCACTGCGAATCACTCTTGCAAGCAAAAATCCTGCGTAAACAAAAACTAGCATCGATAAGATGCTCCCGACTTTTGCCATGCCCCCTTCAGCATTTCCAATATAATCCATGGCCGACATAGCAGTTCCGTATAAAAACAGAATCAGAAAAATAAAGGAGGCGTAGTTATAAATGCACGAAATGTGACTTCTAACCCCGTCATTGGAATTAAAGTTGGAAAGCATGTCAGAAAACATACTCGCCTTCATGGCGCCCTCAGCCTTTTCAGGCAATCCAAGAATAGTGTCTAAGATTTTCATATGTATTTGGTTTAAGTTGTTGATAGAAAAATAGTTAAATTTTTGACAAATTCTATTTTTTTTAACATAAAAAACGTTGAAATCGCAATTTTTTAGACTTTAAGTTTGAGATTACATGGATGCTTTATTTTTTAGTTCAGTTTAAAGTCCTCCTGTAATTCAATAAAATTTATAGTCATAGTCAATACCTATTAAGGAATTGATGTTTCATATTGATGTAGCTCAATATCTGGTTAAATCTTTTTAACTTCGTTCTTAAAAAAATTAAATATGGAATCACATCATTCAAATGGATCGAGCGGCGGAAAATGTCCGTTTACGAATCCATCACACCGCCATACTGCGGCCGGCGCCCTGTCTAATTCAGATTGGTGGCCAAACCAACTCAACTTAAAAATGTTGCATCAAAACGGGCCACAAACCAGCCCCATGGATGCATCGTTTAATTATAAGGACGCCTTCAGTAAACTTGACTTGGAGGCCGTGAAAAAAGATTTATTCGATTTAATGACGGATTCACAAGACTGGTGGCCAGCAGATTATGGTCACTATGGACCATTTTTCATTCGTATGGCTTGGCACAGCGCAGGAACCTATCGCGTAGGGGATGGTCGCGGTGGAGCCTCAGCAGGGACTTTGCGTTTTGCGCCCCTTAACAGCTGGCCAGACAACGGAAACCTAGATAAGGCGCGCCGATTGCTTTGGCCCATCAAACAAAAATACGGCAACAGCATTTCTTGGGCAGACCTTATGGTCTTAACCGGAAACTGTGCGCTCGAGTCCATGGGCTTCAAAACTTTCGGATTTGCCGGAGGACGTGAAGACGTTTGGGAGCCAGAAGGAGATATTTACTGGGGTCCTGAAACCGAATGGCTCGGTGACGAGCGTTATACAGGAGATCGTGACCTAGCAAACCCATTAGGAGCCGTACAAATGGGCCTCATTTACGTGAATCCAGAGGGACCAAATGGCAAACCTGATCCTGTGGCTTCAGCACGTGATATTCGCGAGACTTTTGCCCGCATGGCCATGAATGATGAAGAAACTGTGGCCCTCATTGCTGGAGGACACACCTTTGGTAAAACCCACGGAGCAGGAGATACCGCCCATGTAGGGACAGAACCTGAAGGCGCAGGCATTGAACACCAAGGCCTAGGATGGATCAGTACTTACAACTCTGGAAAAGGTGGTGACACCATTACCAGTGGTCTCGAAGGGGCTTGGACCCCAACACCAATCACCTGGGATAACAGCTATTTTGATACGTTATTTGGATATGAGTGGGAACTCACCAAAAGTCCAGCCGGCGCACAACAATGGCGTCCGAAAAACGGGGCTGCAGCCGATGCGGTACCTGATGCCCATGACCCAAACAAACGTCATGCGCCGATGATGGCCACGACAGATTTGGCCTTAATTCATGATCCAGCTTATCTGGCTATTTCTAAAAGATTCCATGAAAATACAGAGGAATTCGCCGATGCCTTTGCGCGTGCTTGGTTTAAGTTAACGCACAGAGACATGGGTCCAGTTTCTCGATATTTAGGTCCTGAAGTGCCTGCAGAGGAGCTAATTTGGCAGGACCCTGTGCCTACAGCAGATTACAAGAGTATTGACCAAAGCGATATCGCTGAATTAAAAGTATCTCTGTTGAACTGCGGTTTGAGCGTTTCAGAACTTGTTTCAACAGCTTGGGCTTCTGCCGTAACTTACCGAGGCAGCGATAAGCGTGGCGGGGCCAATGGTGGTCGTTTACGACTAGAGCCACAATTGAGCTGGGCCGTGAATCGTCCAGACCACTTGCCAGGGGTTTTGGCGAAAATCGAAGGCGTACAAAAAGCCTTTAATCAGGCCCAAACCGACGGTAAAAAAGTTTCCATGGCTGATTTGATCGTTTTAGGGGGTTGTGCAGCTATTGAAAAAGCTGCCGCTGATGCCGGTCACTTAACCGTGGTCCCATTTAACCCAGGACGTACTGATGCTACTCAAGAGCAAACTGATGTAGTTTCTGTGAATTTCCTCGAGCCCAAAGCGGACGGTTTTAGAAACTTTGTCTCTGGAATGCACGATCGTCTGGCCGAAGAACTCTTACTGGACCGTGCTCAACTCTTGACTCTGAGTGCTCCAGAGATGACTGTTCTGGTTGCGGGGATGCGTGTACTAGACACAAATGCCGACGGTAGCAAGCACGGGGTTTGGACTGATCGTCCAGGAGTGCTGACCAATGACTTCATGAATACCATTATGGACATGAGCGTCAAATGGGAACCTTCAAAGCAAGACAAAACCACCTATATCGCAAAAGACCGTGTGACAGGAGAAGTGAAGCGCACGGGAACGCGCGCTGATCTTGTGTTTGGATCAAACTCTCAATTACGTGCCATCGCTGAGGTCTATGCCGCCGGAGATGCACAAGAGAAATTTGTGAACGATTTTGTCAAAGCTTGGGATAAGGTGATGAACCTAGATCGCTTTGACTTGCGCTAAACGATAGAATTCGTGATTCGCGAGATAGATGTTGTTATTCGCGAGACATCCGGTTTAAATTTTACTCATTAAAGTTTAAACTGGTCCTAAACAAACCGATCAATGGACCTATTTTTTAGGCCTGTTGGTCGGTTTTTTGTTTGCCAAAAATAAAGCACTACTGTAGGGTTGATGCCCAGAGAAACCGCGTTCGAGATATGGTGAAATACGAATCGTATGCTTCCGTGAATAAAATGCCTGCCACCATTGGCGGGATATAAAGGTGAACCATTCAAAAATAGACCGTGAGAACATTGTAGATCAGATCCCGGAAAGAACAACGCTGCAGTACCCTTCAGATTTAATAGCGGCTGAAAGTCCTAATCTATGCGAGGGCAATCGGATAGCTGATCTGGGTCTGAAGCGGTCTGGTCACGAAATTCCTGACCCGTTTCCCAATTAATCCAAAACCAATCGCTGGCTTTTTTTACCGCCAAGCAGGTTCGGTTACCAT
>CALJFV010000150.1 GCA_938074515.1 uncultured Flavobacteriaceae bacterium | reverse complement strand
TCAATTGCAATTTCGTCTGGGTGATAACTTTCGATGAGTTCGATGGTACGCTCAAAAATTAGCCGAAGTTTGACGTAATGATCAGAATACTTGTTTAGTTTAAGTTCATTGAGCTGCAAAAATTCCATCCGTTTTCCAGTCACGCGAATCAGTCCAAAACCCATTATGGTCGTCCCTGGATCGATGCCCAAAATAATGCGCTCCCCCATAGGATTAAAAGTTTGCAGAGGCCCTCAGAATAAAACGATCATTATTTAATTTGTATTGAGCCTCATTAATCCAATTGTAATCAATACTTAAAATAAAACTTTTCTGAATTTGAAAATTTAGTCCCATTCCCAATGTCTGATATTGATCGGATAATTCCGACACAAATTGATCTTTATCGAGTGAATCAAAACGAAATTTAGGCAAAATAGCGTCAATCCCTAATTTACCCTTGGTATCTATTCTATAACTCATTTCACCCATCCACCCGAGTGCATTTAAATTACGCGATTCATCCTGATTAGAAAGTTTTTGAGTCGAAGAAATTAAATATGAACGAAGCTCTAGTTGTTTAATTTTCCAATGCGCATCGACCCCAAAAGCCTCAAAATTATTGTCAAAAAATTCTATTGACGTCATATCGGCTGTAACATCTTGCTTGAATAACAGTCCATTTCCGTAACTAAATCCAATATTTAAATCTTTTTTCAATCCTGGGAAAA
This sequence comes from uncultured Flavobacteriaceae bacterium, assembly GCA_938074515.1. Taxonomy (GTDB): domain Bacteria; phylum Bacteroidota; class Bacteroidia; order Flavobacteriales; family Flavobacteriaceae; genus BACL21. The sequence goes on along the minus strand of CALJFV010000150.1, from coordinate 2,925 downwards.
CAGACACTCGTGTATTAAACGTATTATTATTATTTAAATCAAAACTATTGTATCCACTGATGTCATATGCATTGAATCCATTACCCAAGGACATTACGTAATTAAAACCCCAACTTCCACGCTCGAAATGTCCATCTAATCGAATACCTTTCTCGTTAAAATGCGTTAAATAAGCTCCAGAGGCCATAGGCATAAGGCTAAAAAGATTTTGAGCCCCGAGCCAATCCTGATTTTGTATGCCAAAAACACTCCAAAAAGTCCCCATGGAAATCGACAGATAATTTTTCAACAACTCATACCTGAGGTTTGCTTCTGTTAATACGAAGGTAATACCTCCCGGACCTGCTGCACCTGAACCCGATGGATCGTTTACAATATGTAACTCCATCATTATGAGAAGTTTTTCTCCAACTTCAGAGCTAATCCAGATCGCTTCATCATTATTGAACGATGCATTATTGGTATTGGGCACAAGAACATGACCAGGTTTACCGATGCCATTCATGTTGCCCTGTTGCCATTCCTTTGAATCGCTCGCATACACACCATTAACGTAACCATGAACCGAGAAAAATGAGACTGGATCAATATATTGTCCCCCGGGGATACGCCATTGGTAAAGACCATCATAAATTTCCTGGCCGTATGAAAAAGCACAAAAAAATGTGGCGGCCAATAAGACAAGAATCCTTTTTATATTTTTCATCATCACCAATACTTTTTAAGTTATACTCCAGCCACAAAATTTTATGACAACAAACAAATGCTCAACTGACTTGAGCCGCTCTAACAATCCCTGGTGAATTCTCACTATTTTCGCTTCTATGTTTTGCTCTCAGGAAAAGACCAAACAATTGGGTTGGTTTGCACTAAAGATTGTTGTTCTTGCCGCAGCGCTTATGGTTATTACAAGAACACTCTCAACGCTGCGCTCAAGTGACTGGTTACTGCTAAGATACAAATTATTAAATGCACCACTGACATTTATGGCTTTATTGTTTCTCATGTCTTTGGCCAATTGGGGTGTTGAAATGTTAAAATGGCAATCCGCTGTAAAACCTTTTGCTCTGATTAATTTTTCGCGCGCTGCTCGAGAAACAATCCTTGCCTTTGGCGCAGGATTTATAACACCTTTCAAACTTGGAGAGTATGCGCTGAAAGCCCAATTTTATCACAGACATCTCAAACATAACGTAGTCCTAAGTCATTTTTTTTGTCAATTACCTCAGATTTTATGCACCCTTATTTTTGGGCTTTTTGGTTTGTTAAAATGGACATCCGTTCAGCCATTAATGAAACCAAACCTCACTCGCTTTCTGTTAATTCTTGTTTTCCTCTTAATTTTGACGCCTATTGTAATTCAGACCAAAAAACAGCTCAAATTGGGGCTTAATATATCTCTAAAAACGCTTTTTGTCCTGTTTAATTATTCGGTTCTTCGGTTCGTTATTTTCAGCTCTATGTTTGTAGTCGGACTTAAAATTATGGGGAATCCCCTCAATGCGCTCGAAACACTTTTCGGCGTATGGACCATGTATTTTATCCAAGTTGCTGCACCAACCTTTTCAGGCTTAGATGTCGCTGTAAAAGGTGGTAGTGCGCTGTTAGTGTTTCAGGGAATTATACCGGCTCAAATCATCCTCGGAGCAGTCATTCTTCAATATTGTTTAAGTCAGTTAGCTCCTTTAGCAATCAGTCTAATCATTAGCCCTAAAACCCGAATTGAGTGATGAGTCTTCTTTATCTTTTTACGACAATACTCTTTTGTTTTTACAGCACGATGTTATTATGGGTGGGCTGGCAATGCCGAAGGGTTTCAACAAAAACACAACCCTATAATTTTTCAGAAAACCCAATAATCGGAGCCCATCAGGCCGAACAAAAAAAATTTAGCATTCTTATTCCACTGCGTAATGAAGCATCGAATCTAAAGGAACTCTGTCATTCACTGGATCAACTCCACTACCCAAATCAGCGATTTGAGGTTTTATTTATCGATGATCATTCTGAGGATAAAAGTGTCAGAATCCTAAAAAAATTAATCAAACAAAGTTCGTTTTCCTCTAGAATAATTCGGCTAACCGACCCAGAACATTACGGTAAAAAACAAGCAATAACCATTGGCATAAAACAGGCAAAGTACCCCTGGATCATAACTCTAGACGCAGATAGCACTGTCTCGAAAGATTGGCTCAGCAGTATTGAACGGTCATTGCAGGATCCAAAACTTGAATTCGTTGCAGGACCGGTATTATTGAAATCAAGAAAAGGCGTTTTATTTCAGTTACAATTCACAGAATTTATGGCTTTACAAGCCCTAACACGAGCCAGTTTTAGCGCGCGTCCTTTACTTTCAAATGGCACAAATCTTGTCTATTCCAAAAAAATATTTGAGGCGGTCTCAGGGTTTTTGGGAAATATAAATATCAGCTCAGGTGACGATATGTTCTTGATGAAAAAAATAGGGAAGCATCAAAAATCATGCATCGGTTATAATAACGATTGGGCTGGTGCGGTCTCTACAAAATCACCTGTCGACTGGAAGGATTATGCGGCACAACAAATACGATGGATGTCTAAAACAGCCGCTTTGAAGGATCCTGTATTATGGCTTGTGGCTTTGATTATTTTTATCACAAACAGTCTACTCGCAATTTATTGGGCCATGAGCATTGCAATTGCGATTTTAGATTTTTCTAATGCATTAGGTATCTTAAAATTCACAATTTTGTTTTTTGTGCTCAAATTTACTATTGACCATCTGATGTTATTTTTGAGTTTTGGGATGTTAGTGGAACCAACGGTAAAATTCATCGAAAAAATCAATTGGCCCAAACAAGTCGCCGCCGCATGGATTTATCCGTTTTGGTCCGCAGGATTAACCTTGTTCAGTCTTTTTTATCGACCAAATTGGAAAGGACGGCC
>CALJFV010000149.1 GCA_938074515.1 uncultured Flavobacteriaceae bacterium | reverse complement strand
AGCTTAATCGTATCGTGGAATATACTCAAGAGACGATGGAGCGCGACATTCTTAAAATCTTAAAACAACAAGCCTACACCCCAGCCTATGCAGAATAAGGATCATCAGGCATTTAACGAATCTCAGCGATTCAATCAATGGTGGCTCTGGGCCCTGTTGTTGGGTATATTTGGGGTTGGCTGTTACGGTTTAATTCAACAATTAGTTTTAGAGGTTCCTTTCGGTTCAAAACCGATGAATAATGCTGGCGTCATAGGATTCTGCTGTTTTAATTTAGGGATGATCTTATTTTTTAAGTGGATGCGGCTCGACACTCGAATTAATGACGAAGGCATCTACATGCGTTTTGTTCCTTTTACAACGAAGTTTCATGCTTGGGAAGAAATAGAATCAATCTCTGTGGTTCATTACGGATTTGTCGGTGGTTGGGGCATTAGATTATTCACAGCGTATGGGACCGTTTACAATATGCGCGGCGCTAAAGGATTGGCAGTTCGATTAAAAACAGGCAAAAAATTCCTTATTGGAAGCCAGCGTATCGCTGAGCTTAAAGAACATGTCACGCAATACACACAATACATGGCATAATTTATTATGATTCAAATAAAAACTAGAGAGGAAATAGAACTCATGCGTCAGAGTGCGCGATTGGTCTCCAAAACATTAGGCATGTTGGCCAAAGAGGTCCAGCCAGGGGTTACCACAAAAGCCTTAGATACTTTGGCGGAAGCATTTATACGCGATCATAAAGCCAAACCAGGATTTCTTGGGCTATACGGTTGTCCATCGACACTTTTGACCTCTGTAAATGAAGCCGTAGTCCACGGACTTCCCACAGAAAAACCACTCGAGGATGGCGATATCGTTGCTATTGACTGCGGGGTTTTTATGAATGGTTATTATGGCGATCATGCCTATACCTTCCAAGTAGGCAATGTAGCGGGGGAAACTATTCAATTACTGACGGTAACCAAAGAATCTTTATACAAAGGAATTGAGGCCTTTAAAGTCGGCAATAGAATTGGGGATATTGGATTTGCGGTACAACAATATTGTGAGGCTCACGGTTATGGTGTCGTTCGTGAACTTGTTGGTCACGGGCTAGGTAAAACATTGCACGAAGATCCTGAAGTTCCAAATTATGGCAAACGAGGACGAGGAAAAAAAATACTCGAAGGAATGACTATTGCGATAGAGCCTATGATCAATATGGGAACACACAAAGTAAAGCAACTCGACGATGGCTGGACTATTGTCACACAAGATGGTAAACCCAGCGCCCACTTTGAACACAATATTGCCATTGTAAATGGCAAACCAGAATTGCTCAGCACTTTTGATTATGTGAATGAGGCCTTGGGCATAAAGTCAGATGAGGAGGCTCCATTTAAATCAAATTCTTAAACGAATAGCGGATAAATATGAGTAAGGTCTTCAGGTCCATTCTTAACACTGTCCCGAGACCGTGGCTTATTTCAATGAGTTTATGGGTTAGGCCAATTCTCGACCTTTACTGGCGTGGCCATGGTTTTACTGATCCTATTAATGGAAAATCCTATCGTAGATTTTTACCCTATGGTTATGGGACGCTACGCTCAAACGTCCTTTCCCCTGGTACTTTGTCTTTAGAACGCCATCGCCTTTGTTGGTTATACCTACAAAGTCATACCGAGCTCTTCTCGAAAAACCTAAAAGTCTTACACTTTGCTCCGGACCAGGCCTTTTACTGGAGGTTTCGACAATTAAAAAACATAGAATATACAACGACCGACTTAAATTCCCCCTTGGCTGATGTTCGCGCCGACATTTGTGCGCTGCCCTTTGAAAACAACCAATACGATATGATTATTTGCAATCATGTATTGGAACATATCCCTGACGATCTTGGGGCAATGAGGGAACTTTTTCGCGTTCTTAAGCCCGGAGGATTAGCCATCTTACAGGTCCCCTATCAAGCAAATCGTCAGACCACTTTTCAAGACGACAGCATCACAGATCCAAAACAACGAGCCAAGATTTTTGGTCAATACGATCACGTGCGGGTCTATGGAATGGATTATTTTGAACGATTGCGCCGTATCGGTTTTAGAGTAGAGGCTTTTGATATTGCTCATGAACTCGATGCAGCACAAATACAACAATACGGTTTGGCTCCGGGAGAACTTATTCCACTGGCCTTTAAGGATTGAGTCGCAAAGGACTTGTGCCTTATTCTAGGATCCAGGGCAGATCCTATCCCTACATCTCGTCGTTTAACTTAAACTGAGCCAACAGATTTGGTGTGGCATACCACTTTGGTTGATATTGCTCATCGTGGTAAGTAAAATACACGGTCAGCTCCGGGCGTTCCTCGATCAAATTACGTGCGCGCTCTACACCCATAGCCATAATCGCTGTTGCGTATGCATCGGCTTCGGCACAGGTAGAGGCCCAAACACTAGCGCTGGTAATGGTGTTCTGTTCTGCACGACAGGTCAAAGGATTAATCGTATGGACAAACTTACGTCCGGTAACTGAATCCAGACGAAACTTTCGGTAATTTCCTGAGGTAGCAAGACTTTGGTTGTAAATCGCCAACACCTTGTCAATACTTCGCCCCTCTTGAGTAACTTCAGGCGATTCTATTCCGATAATCCAGGGTTTATTTTTATTTCGGTTTTGACCCTTCGCACGAATTTCTCCACCCACCTCAATCAAATAATCAGTAATGCCTATTTTTTCTAAATGCCTCCCTATAACATCGATACCATAACCCTTGCCTATGGCATTAAAATCGAGATAGACCCCATTAGATTTTTCGACCACACCGTTGACTGCGCTAATTGAGACCAACTCTAATCCCACAAATTGACAGAGACTGTCTAATAGACGATCGTTTGGAATTTGGTTAAACTTTTGAGGCCCGAAACCTAGAGCATTGCCTATGGCGCCTACCGTTGGATCAAAAAATCCATAAGTTGCCTTGTTGACCTCTTTCGAAAGACTTAAAACTTCCTTAAAATAAAGATCAGCCACCACCGCTGAATCTCCTCGATTAATTCGCGAAATAAGACTCTTTGGATCATAAGTACTTATTGAAGCATTAACCTGGTCAACCAAATGATTGACTTGACCCTGAAGCTCAGCACTCTCAAAATCACTATAACATTTCACGGTATAAGTGGTCCCAAAGGCATTGCCATAGAACACCCGCAAATCTTCACTGGACCCACATCCAGAAATAACTAGGGCACAAAACAATAAAATTAAATATCTCATACAAGCCATTTTAATCCAGGATATACTTGAGTGTAGGCCTCATCTTTTTGAGGGGGTTGACCATAATCACTTCCATGACCAAGTCCCACGCCGGCATAGGCCAATTTAGCCTCATGCGCCCGAGCATGGTCTACCATTTTATTTATGAATGACTCATCGAACGCGGCAGGATCCTCAGGATAACGCACGGCACGGACCAATATAAAGTGAATGGTCTTATCTTTTAAAGCTACAAACTGCGGGTTCCTTTTAAGGTTCGAATTGACCCCTAAAAATTCATAGCCCTGCTCTTTGAGCTCTTCTCCCACGATATTCATGGCCAAATAATGCATTTCTTGTTGGGTGAGTTCCATAATAAGTCCGTTCAATGCAAATTAAAAAAAAGACCAGCACGCTGGTCTTTTTTATTTATCCTCCGAAATCGTCGAAGCGGATATTTTCATCTGGTATCCCAAAATCTTCTCCCATTTTTTGAACCGCTTGGTTCATCAGCGGTGGTCCACAGAAGTATAATTCAATGTCCTCCGGTGATTCGTGATGATTCAGGTAATTATCGATCACCACTTGATGGATGAATCCAACAAATCCGTCACCTTCTTTGTCGTGTATGTCTTTTTTAACCTTCCAATTATCTTCTGGAAGCGGTTCTGACAACGCCAGGAAGAATTTAAAATTCTCAAACTCATTCTCCAACTGCTGAAAATGATCAAGATAGAATAGCTCACGTTTAGAACGGCCCCCATACCAGTAAGTCACCGTCCGACCCGTTTTCAGGGTTTTGAATAAGTGATACAAGTGTGAACGCATTGGCGCCATACCAGCACCACCGCCGACATAAAGCATTTCTGACTCAGACTCATTAATAAAGAACTCACCATAAGGTCCTGAAATCGTTACTTTATCCCCAGGCTTTTGCGCAAAAATATAAGAGGAAGCGATTCCGGGATTTACGTCCATCCAACCATTTTTTGCACGATCCCATGGTGGGGTAGCGATACGCACATTAAGCATGATCTCACGCCCTTCCGCAGGGTAAGAGGCCATTGAGTAGGCACGCTCCACACTTTCAGAATTCTTCATCAATAGTGGCCAAAGACCAAACTTGTCCCATTCCGCCTGAAATTTATCAGGAGTTTCGTGTTCCTCAGGGTGGGCCGTAATGTCCATATCTGAGTATTTAATTTCACATGGTGGTATTTCAATTTGAATATACCCCCCGGCTTTATAATTCATGTCTTCTGGAATCTCTACCACAAATTCCTTAATAAAAGAAGCCACAT
>CALJFV010000148.1 GCA_938074515.1 uncultured Flavobacteriaceae bacterium | reverse complement strand
TCGACATTGATATAGGGATCCAATTTTTGAATGGTCACAGTAAATCCTCTGGCTTGCAGTAGCTTAGCCAATGAGGCGGCAATAATACCTTTTCCTAAAGATGATGAAACCCCGCCCGTAACGAAGATATACTTTGTCGTATTCATGTGGTGTACTTGTTGTTACCTATACGGGATTCAAAGATAAAATATTAATTGCGAGCACCCAATGAATTTATCAATTCTTCTATACCCATATCTTGGGTGTATTTCAATAAATAAAATGCCTTATTCTCGTAACCCCCTTGCGTCCCCGTTTCGTAGCGAAATTTATTTTCAATATACTGTGTTGTCTCGGGCATGATTAGTGCCTGAGTTAATGGCCCAGTGGATGCCGCTTGTCGTAAAATCAAATCTAATGTTAAATCAAAACCGCGAACAGCATATTTATTTGGGGTGGTCCCAAAACGATCCAAATAAGTCAAAACAAATGGTTCGGGTGTTTCCCCTACACTGTAGGGCCTGCTCGAAGAGGGATAACTAAATTCTAAATGAGAAAGATGGATGTTTGAAATATCGTCAAAATCAAAAGACTCATTTTTTGCACTCGTAAACAAGCGTACATCATAAGTCTTTTTGATGGTATCATTTTCTTCATTTTTTTGCTGGTAGTACTCCATACCATTGAGCACACCAATTACATTGCTAATAATTACGGGCTTACGCGATTCCAGAACCACCCAATTTTCTAAACTATCCGAAAGTTGGGGCAAAATGTCATCGGGATCAATATAACCTTGCTCACGAGGCAACAGCACCTTAACCTTTGGCCATTCACCACGCATGGCAGCGAGTCCCGGCGCATCAGCATCGCCCACAAAAAGCATCTTTCGCTCTTGTTGATTGTTTTTAATGTAATCCATCAAAGCCCGGCGCATAGAAACTGCATCTGGTATGGTCTGCACCAGATTATCAGGGACCGGACCATTTGGACGACTCAAAGGCGAGATCACCGGCAGGTCAAACCGCTCTAGATTTTCAGCTACAGCTAATACATTGGCTGGCAAGAATGGTCCGATAACCATATCGCTTTGACCAAAATCATAGACACCCAAAAGACTATCCACAACAGACTTTTTAGCCTGAGTATCCAAAACATCGATCGACACCTCTAGTCCATAGGCCCGAGCATAATCTTGAGCCATAAGCACCCCCGTATAAAAATCTAAAGCAATGCGCAATAAGCGATTGCCTTGAACATACTCCTGATTTAATGGCAGGGAATCCTGAATAAAACCCTCGAGCTGAAGAGGCAACATCAAGGTTATTTTTTGCGTGCTGCTGTCAATTTTAAAATCTCTTAAATCAATTAATGATTCATATTCAGTTTCCAAATATGACATTACCTCTTTAGGCAATCGCAAGACCATTCCTAATTTGAGTCCCTCAGCCGCATTAGGATTATAAGCCAGAATTTCCTCTTTGGTTAAGCCAAATTTCTGACGTAATCTAAAAAAACCCTCTTTGGGTTGAACGGCATAAAAGTCAAAATTTGGATCCCCTATTAAATTAGAATCTAAGGCCACACCCCGCACTTTAAGCCTTTGTCCAACAACCAGATTCTGAGTTAAATCAGGATTGAGTTCTTGAAGTTCCCCAACACTCATATTATAGCGGTGGCCCAGAGACCATAGGGTTTCTTTGGCAGTAACAACATGCCAGGTTACCATTTGATCAGTCAATTCATCCCGAATCGATTTGACCTGCTCTGGACTTGGCACATTACAAGCAGTATAAATATTGAGACGATCCCCCTTATTTAAGGTTTCAGCCGTCAACTCAGGATTATAGGCCTGTAAGTCCATTAAACTGAGCCCATAAGATTGCGCAATCCCAAAAAGGGTCTCTTTGCGTTTTACTTTATGTTGGATAAAATTCCCTGCTCTGCCCGTGAGTGCTTCTACGACAGATTTTTTTGGCACAATTAGGGATTGACCACCAATCAAAAGAGATTGATCTCCCAATTTGGCGGTATTTAATTCAGGATTCAAAGCCAATAACTCAGCCCGACAGGTGCCGAATCGCTCGATAATTTGAGTCAATTTATCGCCCGGTTTAACTTGGTAGATTTGCGCATTCCAAGGGCTGTTCTGCGATTGGACCACCTGTCCTGCAGACCAAAATAAAATACCAAAAATTAAAATCCAGCGCTTCATCATTTATTCCCATTCAATGGTGGCCGGTGGCTTGGAACTGATGTCATAAACCACACGATTTACCCCCTTAACACGATTGATAATTAAATTCGAAGTCTCTTGTAAGAATGCATAAGGTAGATTGACCCAATCAGCGGTCATACCATCGGTACTCTCAACAGCACGCAAGGCAACCACATTTTCATAAGTCCTCTCGTCCCCCATTACACCAACACTTTGAACTGGCAATAAAATCGCGCCAGCTTGCCAAACTTTATCATATAAATCCCATTTGCGTAATCCGTCGATAAAAATAGCATCCACCTCTTGCAAGATGCGCACCTTTTCTGCGGTGATATCACCGAGGATTCGAATTGCTAATCCCGGTCCCGGAAAAGGATGCCTGCCCAAAAGAACAGGATCTATGCCCATCTGTGCCCCGACACGGCGCACCTCATCTTTAAACAACATACGCAAAGGTTCCACGATCTTTAATTTCATATAATCGGGCAGTCCGCCCACATTGTGATGAGACTTAATGGTAACCGAAGGGCCATTAACAGAGACACTTTCTATAACGTCAGGATAGATCGTTCCTTGTGCCAACCAGGTAACATTTTCTACCAAATGGGCTTCGTCATCAAATACATCGATAAACACTTTTCCTATGGCTTTACGTTTTGTCTCTGGATCTTTTTCTCCTTTCAGGGCGTCCAAAAAACGTGCCGAAGCATCCACGCCCTTTACGTTTAGGCCCATATGCTGATATTGGTCCAAGACACTTTGAAATTCATTTTTTCGCAACAGGCCATTATTGACAAAAATGCAATAGAGATTAGCCCCGATGGCTTTGTGCAATAATACAGCAGCGACCGTTGAATCAACTCCACCACTGAGCCCAAGCACCACACGATCATCCCCTATTTTATCCTTTAATTCTTGAACTGTGGTGTCTACAAAAGCAGCTGGGGTCCAAGTGGGCTCAACACCAGCGACATCGATCAAAAAGTTCTCCAAAAGCTGTTTTCCATGAGTGCTGTGGTAGACCTCAGGATGGAATTGAATGGCATAGGTTTCTTCCCCTTCAATCTTATAGGCAGCATTCGCAACATCTTCTGTACTGGCCAATCGGACCCCACCAGTGGGCAGTTCAGCAATTGTATCACTGTGACTCATCCAAACCTGTGACCCTTGAGGTATGGCTTTAAACAATGGAGAATCCTCTTTTTTGACTTCTAATTTAGCACGACCGTATTCGCGAATGTTACTCTCTCGAACTAACCCTCCGTTGAAATGGGCCATGTATTGAGCTCCGTAACATACGCCAAGCAGTGGCAAATGACCTTTAATTTGACTTAAATCTGGATGAGGCGCATCCTCTGCCCGCACCGAAAAAGGGCTGCCAGAGAGAATGACGGCTTTAAAGCCAGAGAGGTCCTCCGGAAGATGATGGTAAGGATGAATTTCACAATAAATATTGAGTTCACGCACGCGTCGAGCGATGAGCTGGGTATATTGTGAACCGAAATCAAGAATAAGGACATTGTTCTGCATAGTCAAAAATAACCCCTTTTTTGGGATAAGGGTCCTGAGGATTTATGAATTAAAAATCAGTAAAGTAAATCTGTGGTCTGAAGGGTCAATATTGTTTTTGAGCCGCGCCAAAAAATCAGGACCTATTTGGGTGATTCCCCAACTCAAATTTTCCTTTCGTTCTTGGAGCGTTCCATCGGGAAAAAGCCATTGACGCATTTTGGAGAGATGCTCAATATTCTGAGCGTGTTTTCTTTTTTCTGCCCGCAATAATCTTTGTTCCAAATGCTCTAGCCCTTTGATTTGTTTTTTCTCTTGTGCTTGGACAGCGCCAATAAATGAGGTATCGGTTTGTTCAGCCATCAAGTATAATTGCTCAAACTGCTTTCTCAGGTGCTCTTTTTGCGACGAAAAATCAATATCTAGTTTGCTATTGTAGGTAATGTAACGCTTTGATAACTCATCCACAGGCAAAAATAAATCGCTGATTTCAAGATTGAAATGCTTTAGCTTGCCCATGACCTTGGCCGGAATTAGGGATAAGGAATTGCGCAAATACACCATAGGAAAGGTCAGACTATTCTGTGCAAAACAATCCTTGAGTTGCAACCAATAGGCCACTTCTGCCCCGCCGCCCAGGTAAGCCAAATTCGGCAAAACACTTTCTTGATAAAGAGGACGAAGCAAGGCGTTTGGTGAAAATAATTCAGGATGTCGATCTAATAGATCAAGAAGTTCCGCTCTCGTAAAATGCATGTCGGTTTGATCGATTTCAAAACCTGATTCTGTGGCAATAATTCGCTCACGCAAACCATTGTCGCAGTAAAACAGATTAATTTCACGTGGATGAACTTGTTTGTGATACCCCTGATGGATTAGGGCTTGAGTCGTTTTTTCTATTTCACGTCCACAGGTGCTTTCAGCCAACTCTAACCGCATAATTGAAGCGAATTCCGATTTTAATAAAGCGTCATCACCATCAATGATCAATAGGTTATAATCCTTGAAGAGCTCATGTACCAATTTTCGGGTTGCTTGAGCCAGAGTTGCCTCAGGGGTATAGACCGACATAAAGAGATCGAGCATATTGCGCCCTATACCTGTGCCAGACCATAGCTTACGAAGCATCCCTATGACCTCCTCCATGTCGGTACACATGAATCGACCGACAGGGCCTGAACCTTCTTTATTCCAAGTAATTTTGTGCTCTTCTGCCCTGAAATGAGCAATCTCTTCAAAATCATGGTCCTCACTCGCCATCCAAAATACAGGCAGAAACCGATAACCAGGATTTTGTATTGAATACTGCTCAGCCAAATTAATGGCCCCAAAAATTTTATAGAGAAAATAGAGGGGACCGGTAAATAAATTCAGTTGATGTCCCGTAGTTACGGTAAAGGTTTTATCACCCGATAAGGCTTGAATATCTGATTGTAAACGCTGATCAAAGGACTCATCCAGGGAAAAGTCTTGGTACTGACCCATTAAGGCTTGTACCAGTTTGGCCCTTGATGATTGAGAAAAGCACTGAGACTTCTCCTGAATCTGTGCCTCAACTTGTTCTAAATGAGGAGGTCGATTAAAAAACGGGCGCAATCGATCGCTTCCTTCCAAATAATCAAGGACTAATTTTGAGAACTGTCTCGTGGATTTATATGTCAGCAATTGTTTTTCCATAATCACACGGATAACCCGTGCCAATCTCGCCAATTCAGGGACAAAAATACGATGTTTCGTCGTGTTTGGCATTATCCATTTGGGTTTGTTATGCGATCAACAGGAATTCTTATATTTAGTCCTCATTTTTGAACATAACCCCCTTTAAACTTTTATCACAGATGACGCGTATTTTCTTTGCTCTAATTTTTTTCTGCACTCAACTGGTCATTGGTCAGATCCTTTCTCCAGAGGCGTTTTTAGGTTATCCCATCGGGACAAAATACTCGCGTCATCATCAAATGGTTTCTTATTTTGAGCATTTGGCTAAATC
>CALJFV010000147.1 GCA_938074515.1 uncultured Flavobacteriaceae bacterium | reverse complement strand
TTTTCAACTAACATTTCTCCGTATTTATACTTGTTTTCAAAGGTGGATGCCTTTGGTTTATTGTCTGGATGCAAACCTGCAAATATTTCTTTAACGAACATTTTGGCAACACGCTTGGGCGTTCCTTTCAAACTGTCGTCTGTTAAATCCATACCCAAGGTTTGGAGAATATTACGGACATCTTTTTCAATACTGTCCATTTTTTCTTGATCCCCTTTTTCAAAGGCATCAGGGCGCAGTGGCGTGCGGCTTGAAGTTCCCACATGATCATTGCCGTAAGCTTCAATTTCTTGCAATTGTTTTTCTAAATCCATAAAAGGTGAATGCGGTATATTTTTACTTTTACGCTGCAAAGATACGCATCTCATTGTTCACTTGGAAAATACTTAGGGATTTAACACGTTTAATCCATTGGTTATGGTAAAATATGATTAATTTGTACCCCTTATTTTCTGTTTGAATGAAACAAATTTTACACTTCGTTTTCCTTCTTTTTTCAACCCTTCTCATCGGTCAAGTCCCACTGTCTCGTGTGGTGCCCCAAATAGTTGGAAAATATGATTTTACAGCCATAGGAAATACTTTGAATGTCTCTGCAAATCCTAACCCTTGTGAGTTACTTCCCCAGAGTTCAGCGACATTGAACCTTCAGCCCAATGAGACGTTTTTTCAAGCCCACATGTATTGGTCTGCTTCGGGTCCTGCTGATGACGTTGTCTCTTTGAACGGAAATACAGTAATAGCTCAAAGAACTTATAGTATCAATAACAATTTTGGTCTGTACAACACGCATTATGCAGATGTCACTAACCTGGTTGGCACCATAGGAAATGGCGTTTATACTTTTTCAGATTACCTCGGAACAATTCCCTGTGGCAATTCTACAAACTATGGAGGATGGATGATCTATGTTATTTTTGGTGAGCCAACGTTACCGCAAAATCAGATCAGTATTTTCGAAGGCTTTGATTATGTCAGTGGATCGAATCCGACCTTGGATATCACCTTAACGGGAATTGATGTGGCCACTGACGATTTGGCGAAAATCGGATTTTTAGCTTGGGAGGGAGATGCCTCTTTGGCTGTTCAGGAAACCTTGACCATCAATGGCGTTTTGATTGATAACCCGCCCTTAAACCCGGGAAATAATGCTTTTAATGGGACCAATAGCTATACCAATTCGTCAACGCTCTGGAATATGGACTTGGATGTCTATGATCTTCAAGGCATTGTCCAACCTGGAGACACCCAGATAGACATTCAATTGACCTCTGGTCAGGATCTGGTCTTGATTAACAACGTAATTACGGCGGTTAATTCTGAAATACCTGATGCCGCCTGTACCATTGATGATTTGGATGTTGTTTGTGATAACGGTCAAAATCTTTTCATCGACTATACCGTTTATAATTTACCCTCAACAAGTCCACTGTCTGCGGGGACTCGAGTTGATTTTTATTGGCAAAATATTGGTGGGGGTCCGCTGAACTATCTTGACACAGTATTTACGGTAAACGATATTCCTATCGGAGGTCAAGAATCTAGTAATACTATTTTGAGCATCGTCGGAACTCCGCCGCAGTTTGATTTGGTCATGATTGTTGATCCAGCGAATTCTATTTTGGAAATTGATGAAACAAATAATGAAAATAGACTCTTTATTGATACGACACAGCCCTTTTCCCTTGGTATTGACGTAGAGAGTTGTGCTGGATTAACCGTCACCTTAGATACGGGAGTTTCCTCACCTAATTTTACCTGGCAGTGGTATAAGGATGGGAATGTTATTCCAGGAGCCACCAATCCGACAATTACTGTTGGTTTAAGCGGTATTTACACAGTTGAAGGCTTTGAAGGCCCTTGTTTTATTACTGATGATATCGAAGTTACTTTTAATTTACCCCCAGATGTTTTTCCTCCGGCAGATTTGTTCTTGTGTGATGATGGAGCCACTGCAGGAAGTTTTGATCTTACCGAGAATGATGATGACTTACTCGGTCCTCAAGACCCCGCAATCTATGTGGTAAAATATTACGAGACACTTCAAGATGCTCAGGACGACACTAACGTAATTTTGGTGCCCACGGGCTATTTTATTAGTCAACCTTCTCCTCAGACGATTTATGCCCGAGTAGAAAGCCCTGAAGGATGTTTTGCTTTAGATACTTTTAAAATTTTCTTCACACGGGTGCAGGCAGGTCAGCCTGAGGGTATAGAAGTCTGTGATAATGATAATGATGGGTTTACCGCGATCGACTTGCCACTGACTTTTGATGCAGAAGTATTGGATGGTGAACCCGCGGCAGACTATTTAATAACTTACCATAATGATCCTGTGGACGCGTCCACTGGGGCTAATGTTCTTCCGGTCCCATATAACGTACCTGTTCCTGGAGAGACGATTTTTGCTCGATTAGTCAATTTTGATGATTTGAACTGTTTTGATGTGGTTCAAATTCCAATAATTGTGAATGCACCCCCAACTCCCGGTCCTATAGACCCTTTTGTGGTTTGCGATTTGGACAATGATGGTTTTGCTGATTTTGATTTAAGCGAGCTAGTTGTTGATTTGCAGGGGGGTAATGGTGATTTGCAGGTGACCTTCCACGGGACTCAGCTCGATGCTCAGAATGGGGTATTGCCGCTGATTAATCCATATCCTAATGACGATATATACAATGACAGTGTATGGGCTAGGGTAGAGAGTTCACTCACGGGATGTTACAGCACTGTTGAGGTCTTTTTAGAGGTTCGTGATTATCCTATAGCCACCCAGCCTGAGGAGCCTTTGCGCCAGTGTGATGATGCCTTGGCTGATGGGTTTACGGTATTTGATTTAACGGTTATTGAACCAGAGGTCTTGGGCAGTTTAGATCCACTGGAGTATGACATTTATTACTATGAGCTAGAGAGCGATGCTA
>CALJFV010000146.1 GCA_938074515.1 uncultured Flavobacteriaceae bacterium | reverse complement strand
GGTAATTAAACCCTATGGCTTTTCAATTTGGGAAATGATGCAAAAGGAACTCGATCGCATGTTCAAAGAAACGGGCCATCGCAATGCATATTTTCCATTATTCATTCCAAAATCGTATTTCAGTAAGGAAGCGAGTCATGTCGATGGCTTCGCAAAAGAATGTGCGGTGGTGACCCACTATCGACTGAAGACGGCAGAGGATGGAAGTATTGTGGTCGATGAGAACGCCAAATTGGAGGAGGAGTTAATTGTGCGACCTACCTCTGAGACCATTATTTGGGATACCTACAGAAAGTGGATCCAGTCCTATAGAGACTTACCTATTTTGATAAATCAATGGGCGAATGTCGTCCGTTGGGAAATGCGCACTCGGTTGTTTTTGCGTACAGCGGAATTTTTATGGCAGGAGGGGCATACGGCTCATGCTACGGAGCAAGAGGCAATCGCTGAGGCTGAGCAAATGATGCATATATACGCAGATTTTGCTGAGAATTTTATGGCAGTTCCGGTGATAAAAGGGACTAAGTCTGCTAACGAACGATTTGCTGGGGCCTTAGAGACGTACTGTATTGAGGCCATGATGCAAGATGGAAAGGCACTACAAGCGGGAACCTCACATTTTTTAGGACAAAATTTTGCCAAGGCTTTTGACGTGAAATTTTCGGACAAGGACGGATCTTTAAATCACGTTTGGGCAACTTCTTGGGGGGTTTCAACGCGCCTTGTGGGCGCGCTAATTATGACGCACAGTGATGATAATGGGTTAGTACTTCCCCCAAAACTCGCTCCGGATCAAGTGGTCATTGTGCCCATATACAGAACGGAACAGGAATATGCTGATACCGTTAAAAAAGGTCAGGAGATGGTTCAGTCATTACGCCAAAAGGGTATTCGTGTTACATTAGATGCCCGCGATACCCATAAGCCGGGTTGGAAGTTCAATGAATATGAGCTTAAAGGGGTGCCAATTCGAATTGCTTTGGGTCCAAAAGATCTTGAAAACAAAACTATCGAGGTTGCCCGTAGAGACACTTTGACCAAAGAATTAATTCCTCAAGCTGAAGCAGCTGATTACCTAGTGAATTTGCTTGATACAATCCAAGAGAATCTATTCCAAAGAGCAATGCAAATGCGTATTTCTTTGACCCACGAAGCAGAAGACTACGATCAATTCAAGAATTTGATAGAAGAAAAGGGTGGGTTTATTTGGGCTCATTGGGATGGCACTTCTGAAACTGAGGAGCGCATAAAGGCTGAGACAAAAGCGACAATACGTTGTATTCCACTTGAAGGGCCTTCTGCTCCGGGTAAGTGTATCTTAACGGGTAAAAATTCATCCCGAAAAGTGCTGTTTGCAAGAGCGTATTAGATTTTTTTGAAAAATAAAATGCATTACTTGCGGCATTTAAAAAATGTTGTATTTTTGCATCCGCATTTTGAATTAACGGCCCATTCGTCTAGTGGTTAGGACGCAAGGTTTTCATCCTTGAAACAGGAGTTCGATTCTCCTATGGGCTACAAAAATTTAACAAAGAGATTATGGCAAATCATAAATCAGCTTTAAAGAGAATTAGAAGCAACGAAGCAAAACGCTTATTAAATCGTTACAAACACAAAACTGCGCGTAACACAATGAAGAAGCTTCGTGAAACAAGCGACAAAAAGGAGGCTGAAAAATTGTTAACTGAGGTAACGTCTATGTTAGATAAACTGGCAAAGAAAAACATCATTCATGCCAATAAAGCAGCGAATCTTAAGTCAAGCCTCACTAAGTTCGTGAGCGCACTTTAAGCTATTTAGTATTCAACATATTAAGCCTTCATATTTAAATATGAAGGCTTTTTTTTATTGAGGTATTTCTGGTATAAATGAATGAAGATCACCGCCGTGTTTGGCAATATCTCGGACTATAGTGCTGGACAGATGGCTCAGATGAGGCTCTGAAGACATAAAAATTGTTTCTATCCCACCAAGTTCTAGATTAGTTTGTGCAATAGGTTGTTCGTAATTGAAATCTTGCGCATTACGCAATCCTCGGACAATAAATTGTGCTTGTTGTTTTTTGCAAAAATCCATAGTCAGACCGGAATACTGTGTGATTGAAATTTTTGATTCATTTTTAAATAACTGTTCAAGAATTTCAAGACGATGAGCAATGGGGTTCATCGGTGCTTTATCGCTATTATGCCCCACGGCAATCACGATTTGGTCAAATAGCGGGAGTGCCCGCATTACAATGGATAAATGACCCCGCGTAAAAGGATCAAAAGAACCGGGTAAAATTGCACGTTTCATAATTAGGTTGTTTTTTGCTTATACAGGGCCTCTTGGATGAGACGATCAAAAAAATCCGTTAAACTCAATCCAGAATATTTCGCTTGTTGAGGAATGAGGCTTTCTGCAGACAAACCTGGGGTCGAATTAAGCTCAATAAAATATGGCTGTCCGTTTTCGACGATAAAGTCCGCGCGACAGGCGCCGCTCATTTCCAATATGGTGTAAATTTTATGCACTAATTTTTGGACTTCCCGAAGCGTTTCTTTTTCAATTCTTGCAGGAGTTATTTCTCGAGCCTTGCCTTCATATTTTGCGCTAAGGTCAAAAAAATCATTTTCTGAAACTATTTCTGTAGGGGTAAGAATAATGGGTTTTCCTTGGTAACTATAGGCACCAACAGATATTTCAACACCACTCAGGGCGCGTTCGATTAAGATTTGATGATCTTCGGCAAAAGCAGTTTCTAGGGCCTTTTGGTAGGCCTCTTCTGTATTCACTTTACTCACGCCATAGCTTGAGCCTGAACGATTTGGTTTTACAAAAAAGGGTAGACCGAGTTTTTCCGCAACTTCTTTGAATTGTGATGGATGACCGAGATCACAATAAATAGATTCAGCGCAAGGGATACCATGAGCTTTAAGCACAGAAAGACAATCTCGTTTATTAAAACTCAGTGCAGCAGCGTAAAAATGCGTGCTTGTTTGAGGAATATTGATTAATTCACACAGTGCGGCGATGTACCCATCTTCTCCAGGGCTACCGTGAATGGTATTAAAGACGACATCCGGATGAATTAACTTGCCATTTATATTAATCGCAAGGCTTCCTGGGTCAACATTGTGTTTTACCGATTCATTCTCTTTGTAATACCATTGATTTTTTGTGATGACACATGGATATACATCATATTTCTCTGTGTCTAATTCTGTGCACACTACAGTTCCTGACTTGAGGCTAATGTCAAATTCACTGGTGTAACCTCCCATTAAAACCATCACAGAAATCTTAGGCCGTTGCTGAGTCATAGAAAAATAATTACTTCCCGCATTAAACTTACTAAATTTACGTTTAGTATTTTTGTGATTCTTCCTAAAACACTCATGAGTCTAATTCGTTTTGTTTTTTCGCGAACCTTTTTCAAGCAACTTATATATATGCTGTTGTTTTTGTTTGCCATTGTGTTTGCTTTGCTTTTTTGGTTGGATAAAAATACACGTCACGGAGAACAAATTAAGGTGCCTGATTTAAGCGGGATGACCTTAGAGGGAGCCCTGGATGCTCTCGAGGAGCGTCAATTGTCCCATGCTATTTTAGACACTACGAGTTACAACCCAAAGTTTGCCTACCAAACAGTTATCGAACAAATCCCTGCCCCGGGTGCTTTAGTAAAACAGGCGCGTAAAATTTATTTATCCATCAATCGATCTGGATATAAGATGACTCAAGTTCCCTATGTAGTTGGTAAAACACTACGACAAGCCGAGCCTGCTCTGCGCTCTGCTGGTTTTAGGGTTGGAAAGTTGACCTACAAAAAATATATTGCCAAAGACGAGGTTCTGAGCATTAAATTTCGTCAACGAAATCTTGAGCAAGGGGATCAACTGCCGCTCACTTCTTTAATTGATTTAGAGCTCGGTGATGGTACTGGAGGATTTCAGATTGAATCTTTAGATCGAGATTCACCATTGCACGCGTCCAATGAGAAACGAGACACCTTGTAATTTAAAATTATGACTGACGATATTGATTCTGTTGACCCATTAGACCAACAAGACGCTTTGCATGAACACTATCGTTTTGTTGCAGATAGAGGGCAGCAGCCGCTTAGGGTGGATAAATTCTTAATGAATCGCATTGAGCACGCTACGCGCAACAAGATTCAAAAGGCCGCTAAGGAGGGACATATCTATGTGAATGACCAATCGGTAAAATCTAATTACAAAGTAAAAGGAAAAGATATTGTACGCGTATTGTTTACGCACCCTCCACATGAATTTCTCTTGGTTCCTCAAGAAATTCCGATAGATATTGTTTATGAAGACGATTCTGTGGTGGTGGTAAATAAGCCTGCAGGGATGGTTGTGCACCCTGGACATGGAAATTACCAAGACACGTTAATCAATGGATTGATTTTTCATTTTGAAAACTTGCCAGAAAATCAAAATAACAGACCAGGACTGGTCCATAGAATCGATAAGGATACCAGTGGTCTTTTGGTGGTAGCCAAAACAGAGCAAGCCATGACGCATCTCGCACAGCAATTTTTTGACAAATCAACGCAAAGAGAATACATCGCAATCGTCTGGGGGAATGTTGAGGAGGATCGAGGCACTGTGGAGGGACATATCGGGCGACATCCAAAAAACAGACTTCAAAATACAGTATTTGAGGGGGATGAGGCTGGCCTAAAGGGCAAACCTGCGGTAACCCATTATCAGGTCATTGAGCGCTTAGGCTACGTCACACTTATTCGTTGTATTTTGGAAACCGGACGCACGCATCAAATCCGTGTACACATGAAGTACATCGGGCACACCTTATTTAACGACGAACGTTATGGTGGAAATGAAGTACTTAAAGGAACACATTTTACAAAGTA
>CALJFV010000145.1 GCA_938074515.1 uncultured Flavobacteriaceae bacterium | reverse complement strand
AGCAGCTTCTGCGATGATGGCTACTACGGCGATGCAATTAGCGATCGACGCTTTTGGTCCTATTGCGGATAACGCCGGGGGTGTTGCTGAAATGAGTGAACTCGAAGATCACGTGCGTGAGCGTACGGATATCTTGGACTCTGTTGGGAACACTACAGCAGCTGTTGGTAAAGGTTTTGCTATCGCTTCTGCCGCCTTGACGGCTTTGGCTTTATTTGCTGCCTATGTCACCTTTACGGGTATCGATGGAATAAACATCTTTAAAGCAGACGTTTTAGCGGCCTTATTTGTAGGCGGCATGATTCCTGTTGTTTTCTCAGCTATGGCAATGAAATCTGTAGGTAAAGCAGCCATGGAAATGGTGCAAGAGGTGCGTCGTCAATTCCGCGAAATTCCCGGGATTATGGAAGGCACAGGCACCCCTGAGTACGGTAAGTGTGTTGAAATTTCGACTAAAGCCGCTCTTAAAGAAATGCTATTGCCAGGTCTTTTAACCATCGTTACTCCTATTCTTGTTGGTATCGTTTTTGGTGCCGAGCCACTGGGTGGCTATATGGCTGGAGTTTGTGTGAGCGGGGTTATGTGGGCCATTTTCCAAAACAATGCCGGTGGTGCATGGGATAACGCTAAAAAATCTTTCGAAGCAGGTGTTGAAATTAATGGAGAAATGACCTACAAAGGCAGTGACGCGCACAAAGCGGCTGTAACTGGAGATACTGTAGGGGATCCATTTAAAGATACTTCTGGTCCTTCGATGAATATTTTGATTAAGTTGACTTGTTTGGTAGGTCTTGTAATTGCTCCGATTCTTGGTGGTCATCACGAAGCATCCTCCACTGATGCTCATGCGATGATGTTTGTTTCTGAGGATGGAACGGTTACTGAGCTTGGTGAAGTGGCGGTTCAAAAAGAGCAAAAAGTAACGGTGATTATGGAGCAAGAAGGCGATGTATTTAAAGCCACTGTAACGACGATTACAGAGGTTAATGGCGCCCTTCAAGAAAACGTACAGGTCTTTAAAGGGACTGAAGAAGAGGTGCGTGCTGAGGTTGATGCCTTAGAGGCTATAAAAATAAAAATCGACGAAGTTGACGGTGAAAAAGTCATCGAAGTTGAGGTAGAGCAGGAGTAAGTGTTCCTGTGATAGATATAAAAAAAACCGGCGCACAGCGCCGGTTTTTTTATGGGGTGATTTATGCGGTTGCCTCTTTTTTCCTTGCGGCTCAGGGCGATAAATATTTTTTTTGAGTCTCTAAAAAAGTCCGTGCAGCTCGGCATCAATTTTATTGATTACCGTTCCGAGATCTTCTTGATTGTCAACAAAGTTTAAATCGTCGACATCGATAATAAGAAGGTTCCCTTTATCATAATTGTGAATCCAAGCCTCGTAGCGCTCGTTTAATCGACTGAGGTAGTCGATGCTGATGGAATTTTCATATTCACGTCCGCGCTTATGTATTTGTTTGACTAAATTAGGGATTGAGCTTCTGAGATAAATCAAAAGATCAGGGCCTTTAGTGACGCTCTCCATGAGGTCAAACAAAGAACGGTAATTTTCAAAATCGCGATTGGTCATGAGTCCCATGGCATGCAAGTTTGGCGCAAAAATATGGGCGTCTTCGTAAATGGTACGATCTTGAATTACATCTTCACCATTTTCTCGGATGTCTAAAATTTGTCGAAAGCGACTGTTGAGAAAGTAAATCTGCAAGTTGAAGGACCAGCGTTCCATTTGGTTGTAAAAATCATCCAAATAAGGATTGTGCTCAACTTCTTCATAGTGGGCTTTCCATCTGTAATGTTTAGACAATAAACCCGCCAAAGTGGTTTTACCTGAGCCAATATTTCCCGCTACTGCAACATGCATCGCACTTACTGTTTAATTGATTTTAAGGGGAAACGTCTGATGACGTTACTGTCGTAAATATACAGGAAATCTTGGGTTAGCTGCAAGTCGTTAATCTGATTTTCTGGCCGTATTTCGGGGAAATACCAATCTTGATTTGACTTTAGGTCGAACAGACCTTCGTCTTGTTTAATCAGGACATGATCCTGGCTATAGCCCATAAGTTTTCCTGTGCTTAGGGCCTGACGTTTTGTGATTGTCCCATAAAGACTGATCCAAAGCAGTTCCTCTGAAGTTTGCGCAATACAATCGTTATAGCGACATTTTAATTCTCCAAGATTCGGCAAGGGGAGGCTTTGAAAAACTACGCGCATGGATTGAGTGTCATATACCCAAAGACTTTGGCTGTTTTGATCCATGATCCACAAACGATTACTCCCCGCGTTAAAAACCCATTGGACCTGAGGAAATTCTTCAATCAGATTAAAGTCAATGCGCCGCTTTTCATTTAATCGATTATCCAAAAAAAGTAAGGTATTTGTCTCTCTATAAAAGACCAATACCGTTAACGGATTTTTGAGGTCGACTTGAGCAATAGGGCCTAACATGAGTTCCTGAAATTCAAAATTGCCTTGAGATCCTGACTTATAAAGCGTGTTTTTATTCGTCCAATAGAGTTGCGCGTAAAGATCGTACCCAAAAAATTGCTCAACTTCTGGCAGGATGCTTTGTTTATCTGATTTAAGCAACAAGCCGTTTCTTTGCTCAAGGGTCTGGGCAAACAGTGGTGCGCTCGTGGTAATGATGATAAATAGAAAAATCGATTTCATGAAACAGCATGCCTTAGACAATACAAGGTACAAAACAAAAACTGCTTTATTGTTAAACAATTAACACGGCCCATGGGTTATATTCTTTAAATTCGGTCATTGAATTTAACTGTGTATCGTAGACAAATTAAATTTTTTCAATAAACCTTCGCCTAAATTAAGGGTCGAATAGAATATCTGGATTTATAAGATTCAGAGGGATAATAAGAAATAAATAAAGAAATGAAAATAAACTTTTTAATATTCAGCCTCATTTT
>CALJFV010000144.1 GCA_938074515.1 uncultured Flavobacteriaceae bacterium | reverse complement strand
TGTAGAGCGCCGTGAACGTCGAAGCTCGTTTTGCCGATGCGGAAAGAGTGCGGGCCTACCC
Source organism: uncultured Flavobacteriaceae bacterium (assembly GCA_938074515.1). Taxonomy (GTDB): domain Bacteria; phylum Bacteroidota; class Bacteroidia; order Flavobacteriales; family Flavobacteriaceae; genus BACL21. Next base: position 3,752 of record CALJFV010000144.1, on the reverse strand, counting down.
CTATGCGACGGAAGTCACAAAAATTAATTTGAGAATTATTTTGGCTTCTTGAAGAGTTCAGGAAGCTTTGTCATGACCCGTTTCAATCTCGGTATAGAAGTATTAACAATATAGGGGTGATACGGGTGATTGACCTCGTAGTCTTGATGGTAATCTTCTGCAGGCCAAAACGTGTCAAAGGCTTTAACTTGAGCCGCAACTTTTCCCTCTCCGAGTTCTTTTTCTAAGGCCCCAATTTGTTGTTGAATTACCTTGGCTTGTTCTTGATTTTGATAGAAAAGTATGCTTCGGTATTGAGGGCCTTGATCTGGCCCTTGTCCATTGAATTGGCTGATATTTTGAGAGGCGAAATAGACTTTAATCAGCGAGGCAAAATCTATTTGAGCAGGATCATAATAGACGACTACGGCTTCAGCATGTCCCGTTAGGCCAGTATTACTTGCACCATAAGTAGGGTATGGGGTATGGCCCCCAGCATATCCAGAGATAACTTCCTGTACCCCCGTAAGTCTTTCATAAATGGCTTCGACACACCAAAAACATCCACTGGCAAAATAGGCTTTACTCAGTCCAGTTTGATCCATCTCTTCAAGATGCTGGATAGTTTTTGTAAAGTCCTCGGCCTTATAGCCCGTGTTTATTGTCGTTTTGTTCTGGCAACTGGCCAGGGAAGGAATCAAAAAGAGAAAAGTAAAAAAATGAGAGAGCAGCCTTTGCATGGGTATTGTTTTATTGGATAAAGATCAAAAAAAAACGCCTTCGAAGAAGGCGTTTTGAGATTATTTTAACTTAGCGAACAAGGCTTCCATTTTCTCGCGTTCTTCATCAGCAAGATTGTGGTCTACCAAAATTCGGCCACTGTGCTCATCAGTAATTATTTTCTTTCTGGAGGCAATTTCCATTTGAACCTGCGGAGGAATGGTAAAGAAAGACCCTCCAGAGGCACCGCGTTCTATAGCCACAACAGCAAGACCATTTTTTACGTTTCCACGAATACGTTTGTAGGCATTATATAGACGCTCTTCAATTCCCTGAGCAAATTTTTCAGACTCTTTTAAAAGGGCCTGTTCCTCTTTTTCCGTCTCGGCCAATATTTCGTCGAGTTCCCCTTGTTTGTGGCTCAGGTGTTCTTGTCTTTTGGTTAAACGCTCTTGAGTTTCTTCAATAACAACATTTTTTTGCTCTATCTGGGCTTGATGCTCACGAATTTGCTTCTCAGCCAACTGGATTTCGAGTTCTTGAAATTCAATTTCCTTGCTTAGGCTGTTGTACTCACGATTGTTCCGCACTTTATCCTGCTGGCCCGTATATTTTTTGATTAAGGCTTTAGCCTCTTCGATGAGGTTTTTACGCTCCTTTATTCCGTCCTCAATCATATTGAGATCAGCTTGAAGTTTTTCCAGGCGCGTATTTAAACCAGCCACTTCATCGGCTAGGTCCTCTACCTCTAGTGGTAACTCTCCGCGTACATTGCGAATTTCATCAACTCTCGAATCAATGAGTTGAAGGTCGAATAATGCACGTAACTTTTCTTCTACCGTGGTTTCAGTTTTCTTTGCCATACAGTTTAGTAGTAACTTATAGGATTGGTCTTAACGTTTGATTTTAACACCTTGACTTTGGGCAAGGAGGGTGCAAAATTAGTAATTTTTTTGCTAAGGTACTCAACAATTAGGTCTTTTGTGAATTGTTCGCTCTCGTAATGACCAATGTCCATTACTGCAAAATTGTCATCGCCTTTGAAATAATCGTGATATTTTAAATCTGAAGTGATATATACTTGAACCCCAAGGGCTTTGGCCTGATCAATGGCAAAACTCCCACTTCCCCCGAGAACCGCTATTGAGTTAATGGTCTTCAAATTGTTTTGGCTGTATTTAATACAACCACTTTGAAAGCCTGATTTTACTTTTTTCAGTAGGGATTCAAAAGATAATGCATCAGAGAGCGTACCGATTAAACCCATGCCGATTTCTGGGCAAGCTTGATTCAGGGCAATTATATCATAGGCCACTTCTTCATAAGGATGCGCTTTTTTTAAGGCTGTGATTATTTCGTTTTTTTGATGACGTATAAAGCTCACTTGTATTTGGGTTTCTGGCTCAGAATGCTGGATTCCGATTTGACCTAAAGCTGGTTTTGCGCCGTCTATTGGTTTAAACGTTCCCGTACCATTAAGGTTAAAGCTGCACTCTTGATAATGACCCAAGGCTCCAGCACCAGCCATAAAAAGTGCCTGGCGTATCGCTTCGGCGTCTTGATTTGGGGCATAGGTAATTAATTTATACATGAGGTCCTGTTTAGGCATGAGGACCCGAGTGTCTTTTAATCCTAAGACCTTTGCCATGGTCGCAGAAACGCCATGGGGCACATTGTCTAATGCTGTGTGAATGGCAATAATCGCAATGTCTTTTTTTATGGCTTTAAGGACGGCTTTGTTTACGTAATCTTTAGGAACAAGCGATTTAAGTCCTGAAAAAATAATGGGATGAAAGCTCACAATGAGGTTGCAATCTTCTTTAATCGCCTCATCCACGACCCCCTCTAATGTATCCAAACTCACCAGTATGCCACGAAGCTGACTTTTTGGGTCGCCCACCAATAATCCCGTATTGTCAAAGTCTTCGCTGTAAGTCAGAGGGGCCCATTGATCTAATAATTGAAGTACGTCAGCTACCTGCATGAGTGAAATTTTACGGTAAAGATAAAAAAGTATACTTTCGTTGTGTTGTCGCGACCGAAATTAGACCATAACCGCACTTGAATGAACATTATTGCAGCGCCTTTCTCTCTACTTTACGGCAGTATTCTTGCCCTGCGCAATTGGGCCTTTGATCGCGGAATCCTCACAGAACAGGAGTTTGAGATTCCTGTTATTTCTGTGGGTAACCTAAGTGTGGGAGGAACAGGAAAATCTCCAATGATAGAATATTTGGCTCATTTATTGTCTCATGAGTATAAGGTAGGGGTGGTCAGTCGTGGTTATGGACGCAAAACCAAAGGTTATCTTGAAGTAACTGCGCAGCATACTGCGCTAGAGGTGGGCGATGAGCCTTTGCAGATAAAACGTAAGTTTCCAGACATGATCGTTGCGGTATGTGCTGATCGCGTGGCAGCGATAAAAGCTTTGACTGCACGTTGTGACATTATTCTCCTTGATGATGCTTATCAGCATCGCTATGTGCGCCCGGCAATCAATATTTTATTGACCCAATACGAAAAGCCATATCACAAGGATAATGTATTGCCTTGGGGGCGACTTCGCGAATGGGCCAGAGGGGCCGACAGGGCCGATATTGTCGTGGTGACAAAATGCCCGGAGCGTTTGGCTTATGCCCAAGGACAAGCACTTCAATTTGATTTAAAACTCGGTGAGGACCAAAGTTTTTATGCCACATCAATTGATTATGACGATCGATGCATTGGGCCTCATGAGCAAATTGATATGGAAGACTTTGCTAAGTTGCCTTTTGTTTTGGTTACGGGTATAGCACGTCCTGAACCTATGGTTGAAAAACTTGAGAATTTAGGGGCGCGTTTTGAACATTTTTCCTATTCGGATCACCATAATTTCAATGATGCCGAAATTAAAAAATTGCGCAAGCAAGAGCTCATACTCACCACAGAGAAAGACTTTCAAAGGTTAGCGGATCGATTGGAGAAACGAGCGATTTATTATTGGCCGATCCGAACAAAATTTCTTTTTGATCGCCAACAGGCCTTTGATGTAGAAATACTAAGAAGAGTTGCTT
>CALJFV010000143.1 GCA_938074515.1 uncultured Flavobacteriaceae bacterium | reverse complement strand
CTTTTTAAAGAACTTCACCCCTCGCCTGGGCATTGAAACTAGTTTTGTGGACATCACAAACCTAGAGGCCGTGGCTGAGGCCATTACACCAAAATCAAAAGTTTTGTATTGCGAGAGTGTCAGCAACCCACTTCTGGAGGTCGCGGACATTTCAGCATTAGCCCAGCTGGCCAAAAAACATGGATTGGTCTTGATGGTTGACAATACCTTCTCTCCTTTGAGTATCGCTCCATTTAAACTCGGAGCGGATATTGTGATGCACAGCTTGACCAAATTCATTAACGGGAGTAGCGACACCATGGGTGGGGTTATTTGTGGGACTCAATCGTTTATCGACCAACTCCGCAATGTCAACGACGGGGCCTGCATGCTCCTGGGGGCCAGTATGGATAGCCTTCGCGCCGCCTCCATTTTAAAAAATCTCAGAACTCTTCATATTCGGATCAAACAACACAGCCACAACGCCATGTATCTCGCTCAAAAGTTTGAGGCAGATGGATTAAAGACCGTTTATCCCGGACTAAAAAGTCATCCGAGTCATGAGCTATTCAGCCGCATGATGAATCCTGAATACGGCTATGGAGGGATGTTGACCATTGACGCTGGAGATCTTGAAACCGCCAACAGACTCATGGAGCTCATGCAAGAGCGCAATTTGGGCTATTTGGCCGTGAGTCTCGGGTTTTACAAAACCCTGTTCAGCGCTCCGGGCAGCTCCACTTCTTCTGAGATTCCGTTAGAAGAACAAATGGAAATGGGGCTTACTGATGGACTGATTCGCTTCTCTATTGGTCTGGACAACAACATCGAGCGCACCTATCAAATGATGCGTCAGTGTATGGTTGAGGTCGGTGTGCTTTCGTAAAAAGTGCGGCATCACACATATTGGCTTTAATACAGCACCAAAAAATCCAGCGTGAACGTCTGTCCTGATAATGTAGGGTCCATTCCATCGATGGTGCAATAAAAACCGTTTTGATCTATTCCTTGACTTAAAATTCTGAGCCGCCGTGCAGGGGCATCGCGTAATTGAGCTTGTATGAAGGCAGTCAGGGGTATGTTAAGGATTTGCAATTCGCTCGGACTCATGTTTATGGTTAACGTTTCCTGAGTCCAATCACTCGGAATCGTGTGGGATTGTGTCAAGTGTTTTATCCCATTAATGATACTGCCATGCGCTCCTAAACGGGCACTTCCATTCAGGTCTAAATCTGCCTCAGGCTCATTTGTATTGATGCCAAAACGACCTTCTGAGTTCAAAAACCACTTGAGCTGGCCTGAGACCGAAAACCCCATTACCCCATCTGGCGGCGCAAAAAACCCGGTATCCGGGCGATTCCAGTACAGACTCACATCCGCCGTTGAACCTTGATCGAGTTTTATTTCATTGAATACGGAGCCAGCAGCAGGGTCCAAATAATAGTTACTGTTATCCCAATCCAATAGTCGACGACTCAACCAAAGATCGTTGTTCGTGCTAGCGCTACTCCCTACATAAACATCTCCTGAGCCATAGTAGAGCCCAGTATTGGACCACTGCCACTGCTTGTACTCAGGCCGTTTATAGGCCAAACCCCGCCATGAATCACCATCAAATAAATAAAGTCCAGGATTCCCCAGCAAACTGTCTGCAACATGATATACCATAAGCCCCTCATGCGCCTGGTGCACTGAATTTAAACCCGACTTGGTCAAATTATTCAAGCGCACGCGCGGCAATAACAAACCTTGATCTTCACTGGATAATTCCAAAAGTGCGCTGGGATTTGGATCGGTAGTGCCGATACCAACTTGCGCATGTATAATATGGGTTGGAGAGCCTAGAGAAAATAAGACGGCGCCCATAAGAAGCTTAAGCCTAGGCTTAAATAAAAAGAAATGCCTCATGAGTAAGAATAAACTATTGAGGGAGCATCGAAAAATAAACTCAAAACAACCAAAACTATTGCGTCATCTTCGAATGAGAAACTGAATTATTGTGTGAGAATTCTTAAATACCAGGTAACATTGACACGCTCCTGCTCAAGATAATTTGCAAAGTCACCAGCAAAATCGTAACATTACAAAAACTAGTTTATTACCCATGATCACCTCAGAGAAATCAGAAAAAAATCAAAAAAAATTACCCATTATTCAGGCCTTAATTCCCGTAATTATATTGGTCGCTTTGCTTTTCATAAATGTCATTTACGCCTTTGGCAATAATGCATTAAATGGCAGTAATCAATTTTTATTATTGGTTGGTGGAGCCGTGGCTGCAATTGTAGGAATATACAATGGCGCCTCATTCAATGACATGATCGGTGAAGTGGCAGAAAATATCAAAAGCACCACTGGGGCGATTTTAATCCTTTTGATGGTTGGGGCTTTAGCAGGAACTTGGCTGCTCAGCGGTATTATTCCTACGATGATCTATTTTGGTTTAAGTCTACTCAAGCCATCGATATTTCTGATTTCTACTGTGGTGATTTGTTCCATAATTTCAATTGCCACAGGAAGTAGCTGGACCACTTCGGCCACGGTGGGTATCGCCATGATTGGTATTGCCAATGCATTGGGTATTGATGCTGGTATGGCCGCGGGTGCAGTAATTTCAGGCGCTTATTTTGGGGATAAACTCTCCCCAATGAGCGACACAACCAATTTGGCCCCAGCCATGGCGGGTACCGATTTGTTTACCCATATCAAATACATGAGCTACACCACAATCCCGAGTTATGTTGTAGCACTTATTTTTTTCGCTATTTTAGGCTTCAGTATTGACCCTCAAGGAGAATCGCAAACTACGGACATGTTAGCGGCTATAGAATCAGCCTTTGTTGTTAGTCCCTGGCTTTTTGCCGTTCCTGTGATCGTAATTTTTA
>CALJFV010000142.1 GCA_938074515.1 uncultured Flavobacteriaceae bacterium | reverse complement strand
CATCGAGGCTCAGTTCAGCGGCGGACTCATTAACGAGACCGAGGGACGCGCCGTAGGTCATGCCCAATTGCGCAATTTTAAGCAGTTGCCCGATGAAGTCGCTCAGACGCTAGAGCGCATCAAGAATTTTGTGACCAGGGTAGGTAATGGGGATTTTAAGGGCCATACAGGTCTGCCGATTACCCATGTGGTCAATGTCGGGATCGGGGGCAGTGACTTGGGTCCTGATATGGCGTGTGAGGCTTTGGCGCATTATCAAAATCACCTCGAGGTCCGATTTGTGAGTAACGTAGACGGGGATCACGTGCATGAGCAGCTCAAAGGACTGCCTGTAGCACAAACCCTTTTTGTAATTGTTTCTAAGACTTTTACCACTCAAGAGACCCTGACCAATGCGCAGACCATCAGAAAGTGGTTCTTAAATCAGGCTCCTGAATCGGCTATATCAAAGCATTTTGCTGCCGTTTCGACCAATCTTGAGGCCGTCGGGGCTTTTGGGATAGATTCATCCCTAGTGTTTCCCATGTGGGATTGGGTTGGTGGTCGATTCTCTTTGTGGAGTGCGGTAGGGCTTTCTATCGCCCTGAGCGTAGGTTATGATCATTTTGAAGACCTTTTGCGTGGGGCTCATGCCATGGATGAGCATTTTAGCTCAGCAGAGTTTGATCAAAACATGCCTGTACTTATGGCTCTGGTTTCTGTTTGGTATAATAATTTTTACGGGGCTGAATCTGAGTGTATCGTGCCTTATAGCCAATACCTCAGTAAATTCGTGGCTTACCTGCAACAAGGCATTATGGAGAGTAATGGCAAGTATGTGGACCGCAATGGAGATGTGGTGGACTACCAAACCGGAACCATTGTGTGGGGCAGCACCGGAACTAACGCGCAACACGCCTTTTTTCAGCTGATTCATCAAGGCACCAAGCTTATTCCTGCTGATTTTATCGCCTTTAAGGAGTGTCTTTACGGTGAGCAAGACCATCAAAACAAACTCCTGGCAAATTGTATTGCCCAAACACAGGCACTCATGACTGGTACCCAAGGGCAAAATATTGAAAGTCCCTATCGGGTGTTTACCGGCAATAAACCGACCAATACTTTACTGATCGACAAGCTCACTCCAAATCGTCTGGGCGGGCTCATTGCGCTCTACGAACACAAGTTATTTGTGCAAGGGGTAATCTGGAATATTTTCAGCTATGATCAATGGGGTGTAGAGCTCGGTAAAAAACTGGCAGTTAATGTTTTAGATACAATTGAGTCAAGTGATAATTTAAGTTTTTCAAAGTCTGTAAAAGATGGAGGATTTGACGCCTCAACTGCAGAATTACTGCGCCGTATTAAGGCTTGAGAAAATACATAAATCATCATGAATAATTCATGAATTAAGGCCCGCTTGGTTTTACTAAGCGGGCTTACTTTTTTAGTTTTACAGGGATTCCCCGGCTCAAATAATATGGGTAATGGTGGTGCAAATTTATTCTAGTGCCCTTTTGGGAATTAAGGCTCAAAAAGTAACTATTGAGGTGCATTGCTCTCTGGGTGTGGGCTATCATCTAGTGGGCATGGCTGATCACGCCGTAAGGGAGAGTACCTATCGTATTGCTGGGGCCTTACAAAGTGTGGGACATAAAATTCCTGGCAAGAAATTCATCATCAATATGGCCCCTGCTGATTTGCGCAAATCTGGAGCGCATTATGACTTAGCGCTGGCTATAGGTATCTTACTGGCTTCGAATCAAATAAACGCTTGTGTGGATTTAGATCAATGTTTGCTGCTAGGAGAGTTGGCCCTCGATGGTACTCTGCGCCCCCTTAAAGGCGTATTGCCGATTGTTTTAGCCGCAAAGGAGCATGGGTTTAGCGCGATTATTTTACCTGAAGAAAATGCTGCAGAGGCCGCCATTGTTCAAGGTGTCAATATTTACGGGATGCATCACCTGAGCCAGGTCATGAATTTTATTCAAGGCAATAATACGGGGTCTTCAGAAAAAATAACGGCGCAGAAGGATCAATGCCAGCAGTGTAGGGTGGTTCGCCCGAATAATGAATATGACTTTTCTATGGTTCGTGGGCAGGAAACCGTAAAAAGGGCCCTGGAGATCGCGGCCTGTGGCGGGCATAATGTGTTGATGTTGGGCCCACCAGGTAGTGGCAAAACCCTCTTGGCCCGCTGTCTTCCAAGTATTCTGCCGCCACTGAGTTATCCAGAAGCCTTGCAAACCACCACCATTTATAGCGTTATGGGGCAGGATCTGAGTCATGGGCTAATTTATAAACGTCCTTTTAGAAGCCCCCATCACTCTATATCTGATAAAGCCCTAATCGGCGGCGGCCGTTATCCTATGCCCGGTGAAATCTCGATGGCCCATAATGGGGTATTGTTTTTGGATGAGCTACCCGAATTTACCCGCAAAACTCTTGAAGCCTTGCGTCAACCCTTAGAAGAAGGAAAGGTCCATCTTTCTAGGGCCCAATACAGTGTGACTTATCCCAGTGCTGTGATGTTAGTGTGCAGCATGAACCCTTCGGCTGAGGGTAGTGGCGATATTAGTGCTAACTATCTCAAAAAAATATCTGGACCACTATTGGATCGCATTGACCTGCATGTGGAAGTGCCGGCTGTTTCTTTTGAAAAATTAAGTGAAACCAGCCCCAGCGAATCCAGCGCTAAGATTTGCCAGCGTGTTTTAGCCACGCGTCAAAGGCAAATGAATAGGTTTAAACAACAAACCTTTACTTGTAATGCCCATATGAGCGGTAAAGAAATCGAGGCCTATTGTACTTTAAAAAAGCCTGTTTTGAACCTTTTAGAGCAGGCCATGAGTCAATTAGGGCTTTCTGCGCGGGCTTATCACCGCATTATAAAAGTAGCCCGGACCATTGCCGATATGGATCAAAGCCAAGATATAAGGGCCGAGCATATGGCCGAAGCGGTGCAGTATCGGGTATTGGATCGTCAATTGGATAAGGGTATAATTAGAATTTAATGAGCCAAATGATTTCAATCCATCAAACCCCTGTGCTCTGCCAAAGTGGATCATCGGGCAAGGGCGCAATAAAAGTCATGAGCTCTTTTTGAACAGGATGAACCAGCTCAAGATGACGCGCATGCAAGTGAATACTGCCGTCAGGATTTGAGCGCTGCGCGCCGTATTTTAAATCCCCTTTTATGGGACTGCCTATGGCAGCAAGCTGACAGCGGATCTGATGATGCCGCCCTGTTTCTAAATCAATTTCCAGTAGCGTGTAATGATCACTTTGGGCTAAGGTGCGATAATTCAGTACCGCGCGCTTGGCTTCGGGTACGGGCTTTAAGTGCGCGTAAGATTTATTCTGCTTTGGATTGCGCAACAGATAATGCTCGAGTCTTGCCTCTAATGGATCTGGAGTGTTTTTGACCATGGCCCAATAGGTCTTTTTGGTTTCCCGCTCGGCAAACATCTTATTGAGTCGCGCAAGGGCTTTGGAAGTCCTAGCAAAAACGACTAATCCAGAGGTCGGGCGATCCAATCGGTGTACCACCCCTAAAAAGACCGCTCCAGGCTTGTTGTATTTTGCCGCGATATACTGCTTGACGACCTCAGATAGGGGAATATCCCCGGTTTTGTCCCCTTGTACGATATCCCCTGGGCGCTTGTTGACCACAATTAGGTGGTTATCCTCGTAGATGACTTGAAGATTATCGGGGGTGGAATGTTGCGTATGGCCCATGACTCTCAGGAGTTTAAGTCTCAGGTCTAGTACTGCTCGCTATCGTTAGGGAAGTCCTTAGATTTTACATCGTTCACGTACTGTCCAAAGGCATTACTCATGTCGTTATAAAGATCCAAATAACGACGTAAGAAGCGGGGCGAGAACTCGTGGGTCATCCCCAGCATGTCGTGGGTGACCAAAACTTGGCCGTCGACACCACCACCAGCACCTATACCAATCACTGGTACACTAACGCTTTGGGCAACTTCTGTGGCCAAGGCCGCAGGAACTTTTTCTAAAACAATAGCAAAACAACCCAATTTTTCGAGCATTAAGGCATCTTCACGAAGTTTTTGGGCCTCAGCTTCTTCTCGTGCGCGCACCGTATAGGTTCCGAATTTATAAATGGATTGGGGGGTAAGTCCCAAATGTCCCATGACCGGAATTCCGGCGTTCAGGATTTTTTTGATGGAGTCTTTGATTTCCTTTCCTCCTTCGAGTTTAACCGCATGGGCGCCACTTTCTTTCATGATCCGAATGGCTGAGCGCAGCGCTTCTTTAGAGTCACTTTGGTAGCTCCCAAAAGGCAGATCAACCACCACTAGGGCGCGTTCAATCCCACGCACCACAGAAGAGGCGTGATAAATCATTTGATCCAGAGTGATGGGTAGGGTGGTTTCGTGCCCCGCCATAACATTAGAGGCTGAGTCCCCCACCAAAATCACATCAATGCCTGCAGCATCGACAATTTTGGCCATGGTGAAATCATAAGCCGTGAGCATGGCGATTTTTTCTCCTTGCTCTTTCATATCCACCAAGGTTTTTACCGTGATGCGTTTGTAGTCTTTTTTTGCTGTAGACATAAGTATTGCTTTAAGCGGGGTAAAATTACTAATTAATGCTGAGAGTTAATACGGACTGTTTTATTAGCGACAAAGCTGAGCCTCATATCTGAGCCTCAACAATCACTGATATTCACCTGTATGGCGAGTCCGCCGGTGCTGGTTTCTTTGTATTTAGTGGTCATGTCTTGAGCGGTTTCCCACATAGTGGCGATCACCTTGTCCAAAGGTACTTTGGCCTTAGTCGGGTCGGCATCCAAGGCCATTTCACAGGCGTTTATAGCCTTAATGGCGCCCATAGCGTTGCGCTCTATACAGGGAATTTGAACCAAACCGCCGATAGGATCACAAGTAAGGCCCAAATGATGTTCCATGGCAATTTCTGCGGCCATCAGTACCTGAGCCGGGGTGCCTCCCATAAGTTCAGTTAGGGCGCCTGCAGCCATAGCAGAGGAGACCCCAATTTCGGCTTGACAACCCCCAAGGGCAGCGCTGATGGTGGCTCCTTTTTTAAACAAACTGCCGATTTCTCCGGCGACTATGAGGTATTGACGTACGTCTTCTAGGTTTGCGTCGTGATTTTCGATGACCATATAATACATCATCACCGCAGGAATAACGCCAGCACTCCCATTAGTCGGCGCAGTCACTATGCGCCCTAAAGAGGCATTGACTTCATTGACTGCTAAGGCAAAACAACTCACCCATTTCAGGATCTGTCTGAACTTTACTTCTGTGCCGCGAATGGCTTTAATCCACTCTATCGAATCTTGATACTTAGCGTCTCCAATAAGGCTTTTATGGGTATCAAAGGCGCGGCGTGCGACATTGAGCCCTCCGGGGAGGATGCCTTCGGTATGACAGCCCACATACATGGAATCCAGCATGGTGGCCCAAATTTGGTCTAGTCCGTCATTGATTTCATTATCACTACGCAGCGAACGCTCATTGGCGCGGACTACCTCAGATATTTTAAGCCCGGTTTGATTACAAAAGTCCAAAAGCTCTGTGCCCTTTTGGATGGGGTAAGGAAAGTGACTCAGGGCCTCGATTTTGCGCTTACCGCGTTTGCGTTCCTGGGTGACCACAAAACCCCCGCCTATAGAGTAGTAGGTCTGTTCCAGAGTCTTCCCCGCCTCAAGTTCAGCAGTAAAACGCATGCCATTGGGGTGAAAGTCCAAAAAGCTGCGGTGGAAGGTGATATCCAGTGCAGGGTCAAAGCTGAGGGTCGCTGCCTCGAGCTGATCTGCAGCAATAGTTCTCTTGGTCAGGCCAGCGCCTTGCAGCTCTGTTAGGGCGTAGGCGAAATCCATCTTGATGGTTTTTTCCTTCTTAATACGCTGGATTTCAGGAGTAATTTGATCGATAGGATAGGTCACGGGGTCGGCGCCTGAGAGCCCGAGCATGATCGCGATATCTGTAGCATGGCCTTTACCGGTAAGGGACAAGGATCCATAAAGATCGACCTTAATATGACGCACTTTGTGTTCTGCGTTTTTATTGAGCAAGAGTTTTAAAAACTGAAGCCCTGCCCGCCAAGGGCCTAGGGTATGGGAGCTCGAAGGGCCTACGCCGATCTTGAGCATGTCAAATACGCTGATGCTTTCTATGGGCTTCATGCAGTGGTTTTGGTCGTCGTTACTTCTGCAAATATAGTGCGCTGGAGGATTGCTCGTGGGGTTTGTGATTAATTTTTAATGCGCGCTGCAGGAACTGGTGTGCGCCAAGGCGTTCTGGTCCCGCGGCATGAGGACTATGGCTGAACTGGCTCCGCGTGCTGTGATGAATCTCCCGCGCGCCTTACTGCTTGCGGTTGGCCAGCAGGGCAGGGGGCTCACCGTTAAATGGGTTGATGCGGCCGATGGTTCGGGCCTCCATACCTGCGGCGCGTATGATCGAGCGATCGCCGTAGCGCTCGCGCATGAGGTCCATGGCTTGATAGAGTTTGATGGTTTTTTCGGCGTCGTTAAACAGGTCGATTTGATGGCCTCCTGCGACCAGGTCACTCAGGCGTACGCCGATCAGGCGTACCAGCATGCGCCGCTGATAGAGTTTTTCATAAAGGGCCATAACCGTGGGAATAATGTTATGATCGGCCGCCGAATAAGCGATTTTTTGTTGTTGGGTGTAGGTCTGAAAGTCTGAATAGCGAATTTTTACCGCCACACAACCCGTGAGCTTGTGCCCGCGCCGCAGCTGAAAGGCCAAATTTTCGGCCATGGCCACCAGGATGCTGCGCAGTTTTTTATCGTCTGTGGTGTCCCGGTCAAAGGTGCGCTCGGTAGAGATGGACTGCCGCTCGGTATAAGGCACTACGGGACTTTTGTCGATGCCATTGGCTTTGGACCAGATGTGCTGACCGTTTTTACCAAAGACACTGACTAAAAATTCCATGGGCATTTCTTGTAGGGTGGCGATGCGTTTGATGCCCAGATCGCAGAGCTGTTTGTAAGTGACTTTACCCACCATGGGGATTTTAGCCACCGAAAGTGGGGCCAAAAAGGGTTTTTCGTGCCCGTGATCTACATAGCGCTGGTTGTTTGGTTTGGCTTGACCTGTAGCGATCTTAGACACGGTTTTATTTTCTGAAAGGCCAAAGGAAATGGGCAGTCCGGTCTCTTTCATCACTTTTTGGCGCAGCTCTGAGGCTATTTTTTGACAGCCAAAAAACCGATCCATACCCGTGAGGTCGATATAAAACTCGTCGATAGAGGTCTTTTCAAACAGCGGGACCTGCTCCTTTATGATTTCTGTGACCGTGCGCGAGAGCTTGGTGTAAGTCCCTGAATTACCCCGCACCACGATCGCCTCAGGGCAAAGTTGTTTGGCCATACGCATGGGCATGGCCGAATGAATCCCGAATTGCCGCGCCTCATAGCTACAGGCGGCCACCACTCCGCGGTCTGAGGTACCGCCCACCAGCACGGGCCTGCCCACCAGGCGGCTGTCGAGCAGGCGCTCGCAAGACACAAAAAAAGTATCTAAATCCATGTGCAGGATGTGACGCAGGTTATGGGGATTCATGGTTGGGGAGGTTTTGGTTTTTCTTCTCTGGAGGCTTATTCCTGTAATGTTTGCTCGCAAGCCGGGCTTGAACCTGGCCTTCAGCGTAGCGCGGGTCTTCGATAATGGGCTGGATCTCTAGTCTAGTGACCTCGATGGTGGTGCAGTCAAACTCAGTGACCACTTTACCCCAAATAGCGTAGACCCCACGCCCCCTAAAGGGATAGCGCCTGGCCACAGGAGGAAAGTGCACCGTGTCAAAAAACTGCCCCCGGCGGTCCAAAAATGTCCCGAAGTACATCACGTCGCCTTTGTTAGTTTTAGTGGGCTTGGTGGTAACTAGATAGCCGTAAATCAGTACCACGCGCCCTTCGTAGGTGGTTAATTCATGAGCCATAAGGTTTGATTGCGGGGGCTGCTGCAAAAGCAAAAAGGGATCACAAAGCGGATAGCCCAAAAGCTCGATTTGGTCAAAGGCTTGCTCGGGGGCAGAGTGCTCCAAGGGCGGAATTTCATAGTGAATGGTCTTAGGCCGAAACAGGCGCTGCTGCTGGCCGTATTGATGCTCGCGCCCCGCGGGCAGCTCGCGCTCCTGCTTTTTGAGTTTCATATGGGCCTGCCACAGCAGCGCCCGACGACTCACCCCAGTGCTGCGAAAGGCGTCGATTTTAATCAGTAGGGCCAGCGACTCTAAACCCACAGGCACCCGCTCCATAAAGTCGTCGAGATCGGCAAAGGCCCCGCGCTGATCGCGCTCATGCAGCAAATGACGAATCAGATTGTGCTCTAGAGCGTAGATCAGGCCTAGCCCTAGGTAGACGCGGCGGCCTTTGACGATGGTTTCGGCCCGGCTGGTATTGATGCACGGGGCACAGATTTCTGCCCCGTGCATTCGGGCTTCACGTAGGTAAAATTCGGGTCGGTAAAAACCGCCCCCGTTGTTGATGGTGGCCACCATGTATTCGATAGGGTAATGCGCTTTGAGAAAAAGGCTTTGGTAGCTCTCTACCGCATAAGAAGCTGAGTGCCCTTTGGCAAAG